>JAFXFY010000232.1 GCA_017513365.1 Alphaproteobacteria bacterium
ACAATCGTATTCCACGCATTACATACCGGACACTTTCCCGCCCATTTTGCAAAAACAGAACCACATTCTTGACACACAAACCTTGTTTGGGCTTTTTTAACCATCCTAAACCTTTACTTCCATTTTAATCGGCCCATTGGCTGAACCGGCCACAAATTGACGCACATACGGATTTTTTGTTTTTTCAAGCTCCTTAACCGTACCGACCCAAATAATTTTTCCTTCATACAGCATCGCTATTTTATCGGCGATTTTCTTGGCCGAATTCATATCGTGCGTAATGGTCAAAGCCGTTGCTCCCAATTGTTTCACCGTAGATACAATTAAATCATTAATCACATCGGACATAATCGGATCTAAACCCGTGGTCGGTTCATCAAAGAAAATAACCTCAGGATTTGTGGCAATCGCCCGGGCCAAACCGACCCGCTTTTTCATACCGCCAGACAAATCCGCCGGATAGACTTCAGCCACATCTTTATTAAGTCCCACCTGAGCCAATTTTTGAATAGCGATACGTTTTGCCTCAGCCTTTGATACCGTTTTATTTTGCAACAATGAAAAAGCCACATTTTCCCAAACGGATAAACTGTCAAATAACGCAGCACTTTGAAACAACATTCCGATTTTAGAATTCACTTCATCTCGTTCGGCTTGCGTTAAATCGGCCAAATTTTGACCATCAAATTCTATCCCCCCTTTGTCCGGTTGTAATAACCCCAAAATACACTTTAACGTAACGGATTTACCTGTGCCGGATCCACCGATAATAACCAAAGATTCCCCCTTGGCAACATCCAAATCCACACCATTTAGCACTTTCTTTTTACCAAATGCTTTATACACCCCCATCAAGCGAAGTTTAGGCATTTCCCCCGATTGCTTGCGACTTACCGTACCATGCTTGGCTTTTGGTAATAATTTCATCAGTATTCTTCTCATAGCGCGAAAAACACCTCCGTCAAGATATAGTTAAAGATTAAAATCAAAATACTGGCCGACACCACAGCATTTGTGGTCGCTTGCCCAACACCTTGCGCTCCACCTTTGGAATAAAAACCGTTATAACACCCAAGCAACGTAATAATGAATCCAAATACAGCCGCCTTTGTCATACCGGAAACAATATCCATTGCTTGTAAATATGTCCATGTATTCATCAAATAAGTACTGGCATTAAATTCCAATTTGTAAATACCGATTAAATAACCGCCGCAAATACCGATAATATCTCCGATTAATACCAAAATCGGCAACATTACGATACCAGCCAAAACACGGGGTACAATTAAATACCGAAATGGATTTGTTGAGAGTGTTGTTAATGCATCAATTTGTTCCGTTACCCGCATCGTCCCCAGCTCAGCTGCCATTGATGCCCCTATACGACCGGCCACCATTAAACCGGCCATAACTGGAGCTAATTCACGCGTCACAGAAATCAACACAACCATTGCGACAGGTCCTTCCGAAGAAAACGAAGAAAACCCTGTATATGTTTGCAATGCAATTACCATACCAGAAAACAAAGTTGTTAATGCCACAACCGGCAAAGAATAAAACCCGATTTCAACCAACTGGGCGCCAAAAGCTTTTAAATAAAACGGACGATGAAAACATTGTATCAGCGTTTCACTTGCAAACAACCCCAATCGACCGGCGGCCGCAAAAAAATTCAGAACCACCCGTCCGACTTTATCCACAAATTGCCATCTTATTTCAGATTTCATTTGTTTTCCTTTCTTTGTTTTATATGTGTTCAGTATAACCCGAACGAAGATAGATTGCAACAAAAAAGCTTGTATTTTACCGGCAAAAATTACCTAATAAAAAAATATTTATATTGCATTTTGTGGCACAGTTTGATAAAGTAATTTTTAAGGCAGGCGTTCTGCCCCGAGGTCTGAAAACCTCTTAAAATCTATCCGTTATACAGGATACAAATATGTATAGTTCCAACGTCGGTTGGAAGATGGCAAAATAAGTCGGAATACGATAAATATGCCATACTATTTGATTTTAGTAGTTTTCAGCTTCCAACCACTTTTTTTCATAAAAAGGTGGTTTTTGTTTAACATTAAAATAAAAGGAAGACAAAAATGAAAAAAACATTCATCTTAATTTGCGCCCTCTTTATGCTATCATCTGTCGCATTTGCCGAAGAAACATGCGCAAATGGCGCTGGAAAAATTGTGATTGGAGACATCAATCAAAAAAAATACTGCCTAAGCAACAAGACTATGAACTTTTGGAATGCCTACGCTTGGTGCGACGCACAAGAAACCAACTTGGTGGATTTAACTGATTGCGCTTGTTCGGACACAACTGCTGATTGTGCAGAAAACAAATGCCCCAATTTCGGAAGCGCACCTTATGGATATAGAGAAGTTTGGACATCAGCACCTCACGACACAAACAAAATGAAACGTATTGTTATGGCAACCTACTTACCAAACGGATCTGTTGGCCAATGGAATAAAGACAGTTCTGGTGCTGGCATGTATGCTTTGTGTAAACAGAAATAAAATATAACCCCTCTTGAATATTTAATCATTTTCTGTCATTATATATCAAGAGGTTTTATTATGATAAAATATATCGTGCTTTTAATGTGTTTCGGATTAATGGGGTGTTCAGCTGTTCAACCTTATGTGGATACCCATTCTGGTGTTGCCGGCGGGCGCGCTTTAAGACGGTCAACGCCCGACAGAGTGGCTATTTGTTTTGATGAGGCCGACATGAATACCTTACAACAAATGGCAGATACGGAATGTGCCAAAACATCACGCAAAGCCGTGTATAATACAACGGTTCCTTTTTCGTGCAGTTTAATAACACCGTCAACAGCTTATTTTGATTGTAAATAAGATGTCTCTTTTTTTATCAAATGCCATTGAATAACGGCGATTGCAAACAATATTGGCAGAGTTGATTCGCCGGATTCTTCAAACAACACAATCCAAGATTGTACCAATGGGTCTAGAGATTCGCCAACAGCTTTACGATAATTTCCGGGGAATCTGTCGGCAAATTTCGTTACAATCCCTATTCCACCCATAGCGGCCACTGTCCAACAAATCGGATTAAATTTAAAGAACCCTTTTATCAAAGTCGGTGTATATTTTACAAGCAACCAAACAACGACACTGATAACTGTTAATAAAATAACACCAGCCAAAATCTTTTCACCAATCGGATTATTTGGATTTGTAAAAAAACGGATTTTAAAAGCGGTTGTATCTTTAGACGGTATCCAGTGTTGAACCCCCATTTCACGCAAAACGGCACATCCTAATAAAAACAAAAACGCTATATAAGACGGCAACAATTTCGTGGTGTTAAAATCCTTTACAAACCACAGCACAATAACGGCGGACAACGTATATCCGGTATAGGTAATAATTTCCATCCCGCCACCGGTAAAGCCTTTAATAAATTCGGCACTTTCCCCCAAACAATAAAGAGCAAAAACACCGACATACAACAAAATAAAAATACTGGCAAATAAGGGATGTAAAAGTAATTTTTTCATAGGGGAATCCTTTTTCACATAATATAATATGCTTGCCAGTGTAATGCGATTATGTCAAAAAGTCAAGAGAGGATATCTTTAAGTTCATGAACGACCAGCCTGTCTGGTCTTAGTCCGTTCCATCATTACCTTAGCCCGTTGTTTCCGTTTATACGCGGCCAATGCTCGGCGAAAGACCGTATGACGATTGGGAGCACGATCCGGTAATTTTTCCCCAAAATTCAAATCCTCATCCTTTACCGTTATTTGACGGCCAAATGACACACTCTTACCGGCCAAACGAGCTAATCTGGCATAATCCTGTTCTGATAACCTTGCCACCCGTTCATCAAAACTTAATAAACCGGCCCTCGTTTCTTGTTTAACGTCCGTTAACAAAGATAATGTACCATTTAATGCCTCAATAAGAAGCGGATTTCTGCCTTGTGCCAAATCATATAAGTGTTTTCCTTGAGGTGTTGCTCTGTCAAATAAAGCTTGATGTTCTCCGGTCATTAACTGTTTTCTCAAAGCCACAATATGGTACGGTTTATTATTTAAAATAGCATGCTCTATAGGGGGCGTTCCATCTTTATCTGCCTGCATCAAATCAGCGTTAGCCACAGCCAAAACCCGAATAGCTTCCGGCTTTGCATAAAGAACGGCCAATTTTGTCAAAGGATAAGCCGGATTTAATGTTGTCATTTTCGCACCGGCCTTAATCAACAACAAACTGATACCCACCCGATCTAAATAAAGGGAATGTTCTAACGGCGTAATATCCGCCACTGTTTTACCATTATTTTGAACAACATTCGGTAAGTTGGGATTAGCCCCACTTTCCAATAATATTTTAACCTTTTGATATGCCACTTGAGCTATTTCAGCCTGTGTTTTTTTATCTTGAGGACGTCCCCGATAATTAACACTGCAAAATAACGGTGTGCGCCCCATTTTATCTCGTCTATTCGGATCCGCCCCTAAAAATAACAATAAGGCTACATCTTGAGCATTCCCATACCGACATTGTTCAAACAAGGCCTGAGACAATATCTGAGAAATCTCCTCTTTTTGAAGGACAGAATTCCCTCTTTTTTCTGTCGGACTAACCCCTAACATTTGGCTGATACGCCATTGATTTTTTGCTGATATCCGCTCAATCCTCTTTAATAAGGTATCCCAATCTTGTGTCAATTCATATGTTTTTCTTTCGGGAAAAGCACCATCACGGGCGGCTTGCAGCCACTCATCCTGATCACCCTCTAAATCTTGAAAAGCCGCTTGTTTTAATACTCTTTGATAATATGGATTATGCTCATCCCGACACAGTCCACACTCACACAAAACTCTAAAAACATCCATGTCTTTATTTTTTACAGCCCAATATGCCGGTACAAAACCGTCTTTATCCGGTTGATCAAGAGGAACACCCCGTCCAACTGCTTCTAATACAGCCTTCGGGGACCGAGATAAAACCGCATATTTCATATAATCGTTGCCCCGATTATCAACGGCTGTTATATCCAACGCCTTGTGTCGTAAAAATAAAATACCGATACCGTGCATACGCTTATCTAAAGCAACCATCGCCGGTGTTTGGCCATTTATATTTTTAACATTTACATCAGGATTTAACGATAAAACAATTTTTGTTTTAGTATAAGACTCTTCACCTTCCATCGCTACCCAAATCGGTAATCGCCCATAACGTTTTTCGGCAACATTTGGATTTGATACGAACTGAGCATAAAAAGCAATATCGGCCACAGTTCCATTCAACACAACTTCGGCAAAGCCGGCATCTATTTGGTGTTGTGTTAAATGAATGGTGGATGTCATCGGTGTAATTCTTTTTGTTCTTGAGGTTGTAAAATATCTTTTTTGGCAGTCTGAATAGCTGTTACCGGATCAATCGGGCGCACCGAGTTGGCTTTTTCATACAATTCAAACAACTCCTGTACTTGTTGCTTCGGAGCATATTTTTGCATCGTTTTTAAAGTCTTTGCCTGATGTGGCGCTAATAAAACATACTCTACCTCTTTGGTATAAGCCTCTGTTTGTTTTGTTTCCGAATCACCTTGTAATTCCGCAATTAACCGTCCAATATCATTTCCCACAAAAGAGAAAATAAACCGACGCCATGCCTTGATCATGAATGACATTTTGTTAAGTCCTTATAATAAAAAATTTTTCCTTAGACCATTCTATTGTTCATAGAATAGCACACTTCAATTTATTTGTCAATTATTTTTTTAAAACGGATCAGTTTCCGCCTTATACGGCCGGCTGAGCAATTCTTGCAAGATATCACTGACCGGTTTGTTATGATATAGAGCGCTTTCTACCGCTTCGCAAATCGGCATATCCACATTTAAAGCTCTTGCCCGCTTCATAACGGCTGCGGCCGTCGGCACCCCTTCTACCGTTGCGGTAGATTCAGCCAATACTTGCTGGGCATTTCCATTACACCCCAGTTTATACCCAAAAGAATAATTCCGAGATTGAGTAGAACAACACGTTAAAACCAAATCTCCGACACCAGACATCCCCAGTACCGTAGAACGATGACCACCAAGCGCTCTGGCAAATCTGGCCATTTCGCTGAGCCCACGTGTAATTAAAGCCGCCCGACCATTATCTCCAAATCCGCAACCATCCACAACGCCGGCCGCAATGGCTATCACGTTTTTGAGTGAACCACAAACTTCGGGTGCAACAATATCCGTTGAAAAATATGGCCTAAACATGGCTGACCCCATCATTTGAACTAGTTGTTCGGCTAATTTACCATCCTCGGCAGCAATTGTTGTTGCTGTTGGATTTCCTTTAGCTACTTCAGCCGCAAACCCCGGGCCGGACAAAACACAAATCGTGGCATCCGGCAAAACTTCTTTAGCGACTTCAGTTAATAACAAACCGGAACTAACCTCAATTCCCTTAGCACATAAAACAAGCGGTATTTCCTTGCGCCAAATCGGCTTTAATGTTTCCAATACGGAACGGGTAAATTGTGCCGGAGCTACCAACAAGACAACATCGGCAAACGCCACCGCTTGCCCAATATCGGTTGTGGCCCGAATGGCCTCCGACAACACTGCAGCCGGCAAAAATTTATTTGTATGAGTCGTATTAATAGAAGCCACAACCTCTTCTTCTCTTGCCCAGACCAGAACATTATTACCGGCCCGTTCGGCGGTTATTGCTAACGCTGTTCCCCAAGCACCTGCACCAATTACTGATATATTCGCCATTGTTCCCTCTATCCATTCACTGTTTTTTCGGCCAATTCTTTGGCTGCGACATAGTTAAATTTACCTGTACCCAACAAAGGTGGTTCATCCGTTGTAATAATACGGCTTGGAATACCAAGTTCCGTTACACCGGCTGATTTAAAGGCGCTAATTAACTCGTCTTTCGTAATATCTTTACAGGTTGTAATCAAAACAATTTGCTCACCTTTTTTGGCATCCGGAATATTTACAGCCCCCGTAATGTATCCAGGCCATTTTTTCTCAATCACCATTTCAACACTCAACAATGACACCATTTCTCCACCAATTTTGGCAAATCGTTTACTACGCCCTTTGATATAGATATAACCATCTTCGTCCACAGACACAATATCACCGGTATCATACCAACCCTCTTTTGGCGGATCTAACTCTAACGGCTTATCATAACGCATATATCCTTGCATGATATTCGGGCCTTTGACCAATAATTCTTTTCCTTCTTTAATGCCCGGCACTTCACGCAATTGATATTCCATACCAGCCAAAATACGACCAACCGAACCTTTGGAATGGTGCAAGAAACTGTTTACCGCAATAAATGGAGAACATTCTGTTGCCCCGTACCCTTCAAAAATACGGACGCCGAATTTTTCTGCCCAAATGCGACGCGTTTCATCTTTAACCTTTTCGGCACCACTGGCAACGATACGCAAGCTGTTAAAATCGTATGGGTTTGCACACTTTGCATATCCGGCCAAGAACGTATCCGTACCAAAGAAAATTGTAGCTTTAGTTGACGCACAAATTTCCGGAATCACACGATAATGAAGTGGTGTCGGATATAAGAATGTTTTAATACCAGCCACCAACGGTAAAATTAACCCCGCTCCCAAACCAAAGGAGTGGAACATCGGCAAACAATTGAGCAAGACATCCGTCGGATACACATCAAAACGACATAATACTTGATAGCTGTTAGCCAACATATTGCTGTGTGATAAGAACACCGCTTTTGGCATCCCTTCAGACCCTGAGGTAAATAAGACCACAGCCGTGTCATCGGCACTGACCTTACCGCCGGATGTTTTTTTGTAAGCACGTTCCGGACATAAAGCCCCATAAATACCAAACATCTTATCTGATGTTGTCAAAATATCTTTTAAATCCTCTAAGTATAAAACTTTAACACCACCGGCTTGAATTTCGGCTACCAAATTATCCAATTTAGCCAATTGAACAACTTTTTTCGCCGTTATAACCGTTTTTAATCCAACCGTTTTACAAGTAGCCAACACTTGTTTCGGACCGGATGTAAAGTTAATCATACACGGTACTTTGCCGTAGGCTTGCAACCCTAAAAACGCCAAAGCACACCCACCGGATGTCGGCATCATCAAACCGACATATTTATCATCTCCGATGGCTTTATTCATTAAGCGTCCCAAAACAAACGCCTTTAAAAACACCATCATAAATTTCATGGGTTTTCTGGCTGTATCTTCCATAACCGCTTTAAACCGACCGGCCATCTTCATAGAACGAGCAATCGTTTGAAATAACGGCGCAGACTTACTATAACTGTCAAAGGTTATACCCGCCATCACATCATAGAGTTTTGAACTGATTTGTTCACGAATTTCACGTGTTGGCAATCCTTCTTTAACGGTCAACTCTACCGGTGGCAAAATCGTCAAGGTAATTTTCGGGAACCATCTGAAGTCAGCTTTTTTACCCAATACACGAGAGAAAACTGCATGTTTTGCCCCATCAATACGAATAGGCAAAATCGGCGCATCCCCTTTCAGAGCCATCATTGCCGGACCTTCGTAAATTTTCATACGAGAGTTTCCGCCATCAATAAATCCTTCGGTCAAAATCATACATAATTTATTTTGTTGTAATTCTTCGGCCATATCTTTAACGGCAAACGGACTGACAGGATCCAAGGGTTTCACCTCAACCAAATTTGTCATAAACTTAACGATAGGCTTATCCATCAATTTATCACTGACTGTGAAAACGATTTTTTTATCAATAAAAGCCGAAATCAACAACACATCTAAATAAGAGGTGTGATTTGTCATAATCAAAGCTCTGGGGCCGGCAACAGCCAAATTCTCAAGACCTTCAATTTTGGCATCAAACACCGTACGGAAAATTTTACGGAATAATTCACGGCGTGAATTAATTGGCATTAACCGTATCATATATAATGCAATAAACAAATTGGCTACAGCCAACAATCCTACAATGGTAAGTAATTCAAAACCGACCAAATGTAATGCCATAACCAAAATCAATCCTGCAACAACCGCTATCGCATTAACCATATTAGAGAATGCCATAATCCGTCCCAAATATTTAAACGGTGCATTAATTTGCAACAATGCATAAAACGGGATAATATAAAAAGCCGATAATCCACCTAAAACAAATGTATCCACCAAAATCCTTAAATAATCAAAATCTGATGTAAACATTTTGGCAACAGTAATGGCTTTATCCGTTTGAGGCAATTGACCGCCAGCAGATACAACATCAAATAAAAACAATGACATCAACAACGATACGAAAGCCGTCCATGCCCCCATATTATTTTTACGGGACACCCGTGCATATAAAAAGGATGCTAATATGTACCCCAACGAAAATAAACCGGACAAGAACAATACAACCGACCAACGCGCATTTAGTACATACCGACCAAATTCGGCAGAAAATGCCACCACAACCGAAGCTAGCAACCAAAACCAAGCAACACCCGTTAAATACGTCCATACATCAAAATTGTTTTTGATTTTATCGGCCACGAAACCAAAAGCTTTTATTGGCGATTTCAAAATCATCATATCGGGTTCAATTGCATCTGTTTTCGGCAACTTTAACGAAATCAAAAAGCTGATGACCGACAGCAAAAATGCAGCAGAACACACAACATAATAAGCCGTATCAAATTTCACGATACTGGTTAACAAAAGAGCCGAAAAAATACCACCGATAGCTGTTGACATTTTCAACCAAATATTACCATTATTCAGCTTTGCCTTATCCACCAAAACGGGCAATAAAGAATAATCCGCTACACGCAAACACGCACTGACAAATCCCAACGAGGCTGTAATAATAACCAACAACCAACTGGAATCCAAAGACAAACTAACAAGAGCCATCAGCATAACGCCAATTTCAACAACCCGAATAATCTGTAAAATTTTCGTTTTAGAATATTTATCCGTAAACTGACCAGCAAAAACTGAGGCGAAACAAAAAGAAAGAGCATATAAAATAGCCGCACAAACAACTATAGCGGGATTATACTGCGTCATTTTATAGGTAACAAAAAACAAAAAGACGGTACGAATAAATCCATCATTAACAGCTGATATAAAATGAGGTACCAACAAAGGTAAGAATCGCTTATCTTTTAACATATTTTTTAGCATACAAATCTCCTAAAATCATACAAATATATTCTTTGTATAGCATAAAGCCCCCAAAATCGCAAGCCCCTAAAAGATGATACTTTTATGACGAACACATGAAAAGAGCCTCCCCTGGAAATGGTGAACAAGCGGGAGCTGATGGAACTCATCGCCCGGAAGGCCTTCGCCCTCCTGGGCAGAAACGTAAGCGCCAAAGCGGTGGACCGGGGTGCGGTCCCTGCG
>JAFXFY010000233.1 GCA_017513365.1 Alphaproteobacteria bacterium
ACTATCTGGTATTAATATCTTTAAAAACTCGGCAGTACGAGCCAGAACATCATTAAGTGATTTAGATTATTCAATGATGCGAGGAATTAAGGATAAAGAAACCGGAGAGTACAAACCTGTTACTATTTATTTATCCGTACCATTGGAAGATATTGGGTCATCTATGGCGGTCAGTACATTATTTATTAATATGACCAGCGAAAACTTAATGGAAAATGGTCCTAATGAAGGCTCTGCCGGTCCATTCCCAATGACTTTTATTTTAGATGAATTTCAGCATATGCCGTCACTTAAAAGTATTGCAGATGGTATTGTTTTCGGTCGGTCTAAGTCCAATTCATTTTTGGTATCTGTTCAAGATTGGCACCAAATTAACTCTAAGTATGATCAAGAAACAACGGATATTATTATCAGTTCTGTGGCTGCTAAAATTATTAAACGCCAAAATAATCCTGAAACCCGTAATATTTTACTGAAAGGTATTGAAACATTAACAAAAGTTGTTCACTCATATAGTGGAGACAGATGTAAAATTGATTTTACGGGGTCCAGCTTAATCGGGATGAAAGAGATGGGATTGGGGTGGAGTGCTTGGGGTGGTCACTCGCATAAAATCAAAACACAGGCCGATAGTGTTATCGGTGGATCCGGTGTTTTATCTATGGCACCGACAAAGCAAATTGTTTTATATGCTGGCCATTTGCACCGTCCTATCGTTGGTCAAACGCCATTATTTTATAAAAATGAAGAGTATAAGGCAAAAGCCGCTATTAAACCAGCCCCTCCAATGCCAAAAGAATTCATTAAAAACAATGAAAATTTAGCGGTTGTTTCTCAAATGCAAATGGATGAGGGCGACTGATTATTCGTCTTTTAAAAAGCTAAATGAAATCGTTTCCCATTCTTTATGGTCTAAACCGGGTAATACTTTAACGGTCGCCGATCTGGGATTTTTTAACCTCCCGACAAAGCGTTCTGCCGTTCTGCGAGGAGCGATTGTATCTAATCCGCCAACATAATGAACTTGCGTAATATGGGCCGTTAAATCTTTTTGGTCAAAGGGGTTAAGTGTTTCTTCATGTAAATTTTTTTGTGTATTTGTATTTAAAATACCGGCCAGTGTTATAATTTGTGTGGTAATTGGAATACGACTACCCAATAGCATAGCTAAAGTAGCTCCGCCATCATAACCGACAAATTCAACTTTAGGCGCTTGGTATTTTTTTACAAAATAGAGGGATAGTTCTTGCATTTCTTGAACGATTTCTCTGTGAAAACGAGCGGTCGTATAAATGGATTCGTTTTCACACAATTCATTTTCAATATACTGACAAGGGCGGGTTAAATAAATAACGTTTTGATGTTCATCACGTTCGGCTAATCTTAGCGCAACGGGAACAGATGGATTAGGATTCCCATCCCCTTCAATGTAAAACCGAATTGGTTTGCCTTTTTGCATATGATTTTTTTCCAAAGTATAAAATGACAGATGTTCTGTTTCAATTGTCTTTTGGGTAAAGCCATCCGGTGTATCCGGTATACCGGCACAGCCACTCATCAATATTGCACAAGTTGCAAACAACAATCCTTTTTTCATTCTATCTCCATCCACGTTAAATTTTGTGTCCATAACAAATAAGATTTGATTACTTTATCAGGAAAAATATTTTTTAGCAATGCCTGATATGTTTTTAATTGTTTTTTATAACTATTCGGCACTTTATCAAGCGTTTGCGGAACATAATAATTACTTTTATAATCAATTAATAAAACCTCTTTTTCCAAGACAACTAAGCGGTCAATTTGACCTGAAATAACTTGATTATCCAGTACGCCGACAATGGGAACCTCAGCCAAAGAGGTTGGTCCGAACAAGTCTTTAAAGCGTTCATCATCCATCAAACGAAATAACGTATCCGGAATGTCAATATCGGCCGGTTTCATTTTTTCAGCCACTTGACGGCGTTTATCTTCTGAAACAGTCGGTAAATATTGTAATAATTTATGAATAAAGATACCTCGTTTTAATGCCTGAGAGCGTAATGCATCAGATACACTATGTTCGGCGTTTTCTTCTGTGATAGGGGCAGAGGGACGTAAAGGCTTAGGTGGCATAGGTTCTTGTGGCGGAAATTTGCATACCCAATCGGGTAGGGCCTCTATTTGTTCATTTTGAACATTTTCTTGTTGTGAGGCAATTTCTTTTTCTTGTGGACATGAAAAACGTATAATGCCTTCGCTATCTGGTAAATAGGGTACTGAATCCTTAATTAAATCATACCAATTACCGGCACGTGCTTTTGTTTTATTTTCCCATCCGCATACATATAATCTGTCCATTGGACGGGTTATGGCAACATAAAGCAACCGGCGATATTCTTTCATTTGTTCGGCTTGCCAAGCATCATATAAGTGAGATATCGGCCCCGTTTTTAATGCCGATTGAGGTGTCCAAATCGGCAAGTTATTCTCGGTCCACATAATTTTAGGCTTTTGATTTGGAATAAAACGCGTATCCGGTAAGAAAACAATATTGCCTTGCAATCCTTTAGAACCATGAACGGTCATAATGCGAACGGCATTTAAAGAGCTTTGGTCTAAATCTCGTTTGATTTCAATATCTTTATCACCAATCCATTTTAAAAAGGCTTGTAGGGATGGAATGTTATTTTGTTCATAGGTCAGTGTTAAATTTAAAAATTCGTCTAAAGCTTCGTTAACTTCATTGCCAAGTCTGGCCTCAAAATATTTACGACCGTTTTTTACGCTTAAAATATAGGAAAAAAACTCAAAAGGAGGCATTTTATCTGCTTTATCCATAACTTCTTGTAAAAAAGTGGCCGTATCGGGATATAGCTCACATACTTGTTCATAGACGCTTTTATTACCTCTGTCATAACACACTTTATATAAATCTTCTTCACTTAGACGACATAAAGGACTTTTTAAAATTTCAGCTAGATTTAAATCATCTTCCGGCAATAATACAAACTTAGCCAAACCGATTAAATCTTGAACGGCAATATAATCCGTTAAAACCAAACGATCAACACCGGCAACGGGAATTTGATATTCTTTTAAAAAGCGAACCAGTTCAGAAACAAATTTTTTGCGACGTTGAACTAAAATTAAAAAATCTCCAGCTTGAATAGGGCGTCCTTTAGATTCTAAAATTTCTTTAGATGTAATCATATGCCGAATTTTTAAGGCAATTTTTTCGGCCAATCTGGTGACGGGTGATTGAACGGTTGTTCTTTCTACCGGTGGTTTCCATCCCTCAGGTACGTCATCCTCCTGAGCTTCTTCCAACGGCCAAATTTCAACCAAACCGGCTTGACCGGTACGATAGGCCAAATGAGTACCATCTTCCACAGGGTCTAACACACCACCACGGGCTTGAGGATTACGCAAAACAAAATTGACTAATCTTAAAATGGCTTCAGTTGATCGGAATGAAAAATTAAACGGTACTGTTTCAAAAGTATTTTGAGAGTCTGAGACACGTTTTTCAAAAAATTGACGCATACGTTCAAATTCTTGAGGTTCTGCCCCTTGAAAGCTGTAAATAGATTGTTTTTTATCACCAACGGCAAAAATAGTACGCAAATACTCATTTGCCCCTAAACCTGAGAAAAATTCTTCTGCTAACATACGGATAATAGCCCATTGATGTGGGTTGGTATCTTGTGCTTCATCTACTAAAATATGGTCTATACCACCGTCTAATTTATATAGGACCCAAGCCGCTTTACCCGATTTTGATAATAAATTTTCCGTATGATGAATTAAATCATCATAATCCAATAGAGCAGAGGCCTGTTTGTGATTTTCATATAATTTAAGAATATAAAATGATAATTCTAACAGAGCTTGTGTTGCTTGAATAACTTTAAAAGCCTTTACTTTTTGATAGACTTTATAGGTTTCTATAGCAGTTGGATTATCCGTATATTTTGCTCTCAGTTCAAATTTTGCCGTTAAATAAATTTTGAGGTTTTCGGCCCACTGTGTCTCCGTACAAAAGTCATTTATTATTTGTTTTTCAGAGTAATAATCTTTTATATTAAAGTTTTTCTTTAATAAATTTATCACATTATTCAGTGAACTGTTTGTCGTCAATTCCAATAAACGATGACGCATACCAAGTGTTTCTTTAAGCAAAGTCATCAAGGCGCTTTCATCTAAGTATCCGGATAATAATTCAATGGCGGGTTTTAAGGATGTATTTTTGAACGCCTCTTGAATCAGAGTGTTTAATACATCGCCTGCCGATACATCATCCATAACTTCAAAGTGAGGGCTGATGCCGGCCTCTAATGGAAAACGTTTTAAAATAGATTGTGAAAAACTATGAATAGTCATAATCTTCATACCGCCAGGTGTTTCCAATGTTAGAGCAAATAATCTGCGAGCGCGTTCTAATTGGTCAGAAGACACCTCA
>JAFXFY010000018.1 GCA_017513365.1 Alphaproteobacteria bacterium
ACCTGATACAAACATTTGAATAATTGCTAATATATAATATTTAGCTAATGTTTTAAGAGCTTTGGGGGATAGTAAAACGCCATTATACTTTTTGATTTTTTCGTGTGTGTTTAATATCTTGTTAAATATGTTGTTTATTATTGAATTTGGTATGGGTGTTCGTGGATCGGCTCTTGGCAGTGTGATTTCTCAAATATCTTCTGTATTCCTATGTGCTTTACTGATTTATCGTAAATATCCTATTTTGAAACTCACAAGGCAAGATTTTAATGTCTCAAAGGCTCGTATCTATGCTCACTTGCGGTTGGCCATTCCGATGACGGTGCAATTTTCCGTTATTGGATTGGGAGCCATTATTATTCAAAGCGTGTGCAATACTTTTGGTACGTCTGCAATTGCCGCTATGGCCACCAGTATTCGTATTGAACAATTTATCGCTCTGCCTTTGGTCAGTATCGGAGCTGCCATTGTAACATTTACCGCTCAAAATTATGGCGCTAAGAAAATTTATCGTATTCGCCAAGGTGTGTTTCAATCTTCTGTTTTTTCTTTGGTTATCAGTTTTATTTTACCGATTTTATTCTTTTTGTTCGGTGATAAAATGGTCTTGCTCTTTTTAAAAGAGGCAAACACGGAAGTTATTCATTTGGCTCATACTTACTTACAAATTACCACATTATTTTATTGTTTTTTGGGGCAAATTTTTATTTTCAGACAAGCCTTACAAGGGATGGGACATTCTATATTGCCAATGGTGTCGGGCTTTGTCGAATTGTTTATGCGCGGATTTTCGGGTATTGTTTTGGCCTCTTGGTTCGGCTATATCGGACTGTGTTATGCGGGACCGACGGCTTGGATAGGGGCGTGCGTTATTTTAATTGGTGGATATATTTATGTTATGAAACGGCAACAGTATCGCTTAACGGCCAAAGAACGCAAAACCCCTTGGCCGATGAGATTGTTTGTACGAAAAAGATAATTAAAAGCGTTCTTGAACCCGTTGAAATTGATCGGAAAAATCACGCCATTTTTTTAAAGGCATACTAGTGATTTGTCTTTGTTCATTATTGAGCAATTGAGCGCTCATTTGGATTTCACCACGACTGCTGGTCGTTGTTGTTGCAACATATTCAGCTGTTTTAGGATTGCCATCCGTATCTAAATAGTAAACCATCCCATTTTGTGTATTAGCCGTCGCCACCAAGTTGCCGATTTTTTGCCCTTCACCAAAGCCCAAAATATCTTTGTCTTCAAATTGACTGGCGATATAAAATCCGGCACTGGTAATAATTGAAAGACACATAAGTTTATGTAAAAAACTATCCATTTTTTATCCTTGTATTAATTGCGAACCCGTTCAAATAATTTGGCATGCTTACGCCATTGCCCCAGTCCCATTTGAAAAGGGGATGAGGAATGATTTAAAATTTTGGCCTTTAATTGAATGTCTTGCGTTGTGCCAATTTGAGTGAATAGGGCATATTCGGCCGTTTTTAAATTTTTATCCGTATCTATAAAATAATACGTTTTGTCATTTTCAATTGTGCTTTTTATTAATGTTGCCAGTAAATTTTTGTCATGGTATGATATGTTTTCTCGGTCATCACAGTTGCGAACAGTCAGACAAACAAGACCCGTCAGTATACCCAATGTACATAAACAACCTGTTGATTTAGAATCCATCTTATTCTCCTTTTCATTTTTTCGGGGCATTATATATGAATATTGATGTGTTGTCAAGTTTTTTTATAAAAAACATCTTGCAATTAGAATAAAATAGGTGTATAAAATATTTTCATTGGGGCGTGTAGCTCAGTTGGTAGAGCAGCTGACTCTTAATCAGCGGGCCCAGAGTTCGAGTCTCTGCACGCCCACCATAAAAAATCCGGCCATTAGGTCGGTTTTTTTAATGGTGATATGTCAGAGGTTGAATTCATAAAAAAATAGAGTTGTCATACTTCCTTTTTTAAATGCTTCAAAAACGCATCACAACCTTCTACGATATCCCAGTAGGTTTCATCAAAGTTGCCGGTATACCAAGGGTCTTTAATATTGCGAGGTTTATTTGCAAAATCTAGCAAGCGGTGGATTTTGTTATCCGTATCCATGCCAACGATAGACCCTATATCTTCAATATTGCTGTCATCCATCGCTAAAATATAGTCATAATAAGCATAATCAGACGGCCGAATACGTCTGGAATAATGCTCCTCAAATGGCACATGCATAGCGGTTAGTATTTCCCTTGTGCCATAGTGAATGCCGGCATGGCACATTTCATTATATCCCTCGGTGGCGGCAGAATCTATTTCAAACTGATCGGACAGACCTCGCTCTTCAACCATTTGCTTAAACACAAACTGCGCCATCGGCGACCGACATATATTTCCCAAACATACGAATAAAACTTTAATCATTTTGCTTCCCGAATAAGAGTATGTTTAAACCATTGTTCTTGAAAATGGACTTGCTTTTCAATAAATCCTTTAATAATTTCGGCGGTTTGTTTGGGCATTTGGTCTTCATTATTGATAATAAAATCGGCAAAAGAGCGGTTGTGATAGCCTTCTTCATACATTTGTCGGATACGTTTTTCTTCCCACTCATTCAATTTTCTTATCCCACGATTTTTTAAGCATTCTTCCAAACCGGGAGCCAATGTAATATTCATAAATTGTGTATATTCATCTTCAAATGCTTTCCAATCATGATAGGAGCTATCCGTAATCGGATAAGCAAAAATCACAGTATTATATTCTCTTGATTGTTTTAATATTTGTAATTTTTTATTTAAACGATTACGACGTTCATACCACCCCTCTTGAATGGATAACCCCAACGCTTCTTGTTCTTCATCACTCAACAAATCATCTACCTCAATAAAGGTCGCATTTGGCAACAAATTAACCAATATTTTTGAAACGGTCGTTTTGCCGGCATTGATGGGGCCATTAATATTTAAGATGAGCACTTTTTATTCCTTTGCATAATAGTCCATAAAAAGCTGTGCAAAAACATGCTTAAATTGCTCGGGATGTTCTTTGATTTGACTGATTAATTCCGGAATGGTGAATTCTTTAACCTCAGCCACTTCTTTGGGGTCAAAAACGATAGGACTATCCGATATAACCTTAAAGACATGATGAAAGCTCCTCAGGTGTCCGTCTCTGATATCCGCACTTTTTCCGACAAATTCAGCATGTGAGGCAATAACGCCCATTTCTTCGGCAAGTTCCCGCAAGGCCGCTTGTTCATAACTTTCGCCGGCATCAACATGACCGCCGGCAGAATAACTCCACTTGCCCGCATCAACTTTTTTGGTATAGGCCACTTTTTGCAAAATGATGTTGCCTTTTGAGTTAAATAAAAATACGCCGCTAATCATCGGATATCTGTTTTGTGGGCGTAAGTCTTTTCCTCGGCGTATAAAAACATCCATAGGATAGTCTTCTGCATTGGCCAGCGAGATAACCTCTTTGCCACAGCCGATTAAGACAAACGGTGTCGCATTTTGACAAGACAGGCTGTCTATATCCACCCATTCGGCACCATTGGAATCCAATCCGTCGCCTTGCGTTGCCGGTTCGCCCGATACTTCAATATTAAATAAAACGCCGGTGTGTTGTAGACATCCTTCCTCACCGCTGGCTTTGGTAAAGGCAGAAAAGAAAATCGTTTTTTCACCCACTAATGTGTGGGAAATCACATCGCAATTCGTTTCTTCTTTAATCTCACGAATAACGGTTTGTTCGGGTGTTTCTCCGGCCTCAGGACTGCCCCCAGGTAAATCATATAACCCGGTATAAGGGCCTCGGGCTTTGCGAATAACTAATATTTGATTATCATGGCGGATAATACCGTAAACACCACGATGCGAACGCGTTACAAACGGATGTAAAAAAGATGTGTGTGTCATTGGGGCCTCCATGAGGATTGATATTACAAAATTATGTGTTGAAAATCAATATTTTTTGTTGGTGTTTTATAAATAATAACACCGGTATTGAAAAAAAATAATAGAATATGCTATGATACTCTAAAATAATCGTATGGAGTATAAAATGACTTTTTCATATCAAACCAGTGGCGTGTGTGCGAAACTTATTAGCTTTGATATCACGGATGGTAAATTACATAATGTTCAGTTTATGGGTGGCTGTATGGGCAATTTGCGTGCTATTTCTAAACTGATTGAAGGTAAAAATGCCAAGGAGGTTGCCGATATTTTACGAGGCAACACATGCGGTGGCAAAAGTACCTCTTGTGCCGACCAACTGGCTCGGGCGATTGATGAGGCACTGAAGGCATAATAAAACCCCATCAAAATGATGAGGTTGATAGAGGTGTATGCTCTTTATTCTAAGTGAGCTTCCATAAACCAAACGTATTTATCTAAATCTTCCACGGCACCGGTTAAAATATCAATGGTTGCTGCATCGGCCAAATTTGCATCAATGTCGGCTCGGACACGATTGGCAACGACAGCATAGCGATTAATTAATTCACGCAAATGTTCGTCTGTTTGAAAAATATCGGTTGGATAGGCGTTAAATGATGTTTCGCTGACAATGATTTCTGGGGTTCCATAAGCCGTTCCGCCCATTTGTACAACACGTTCGGCAAAGGTATCGGCATATTCCAATAATTTTTCATTAAACGGATCTAACATTTCATGAACGGCAATAAAATTAGGTCCCCGCATATTCCAATGGGCTTGTTTGGTAATTAGTGCTAAATTTAAAAAATCGGTTAAATACTTATTTAAAATGCGAATGCTTTCTTCTTGTACTGCTTTGTCAAATTCTAAAGCAGTAGGTCTGGATACTGTATTTTTTGTTTTCATGTTTTCCTCCTATATGATTACTTTTCTTATATAAGAGGTATTATTTTTTGAATAAATAGGGCAAAAGTCTGTTTTTTGATTGCTATAATAAAAAAAAAGTAATATAAGTCTATCAATCAGGAGAAAAACAATGAAAACATCTAGCGTTTTAGGGCTTTTAAATTTATCGGTTTTTTTGAAAAATCATATTTTTTTGTTGCCCGTTTTGTATTTATTTTACACGTCTTGTGGACTCAGCTTAGGTGATTTTTTCTTACTGCAAGGGATTGGAGCTATTTGTTGTTTATTGTTAGATGTCCCAATGGGGTGGATTGCCGACAGAACCAGCAAAAAGAAAATGCTCATTTTTTCCGGCCTTGTTTTGGTGTTGCGTTTTATTTTGCTTTACTTTTTTCCGACAAAAGAAATTATCTTTTTGGGTGAAATTTTATACGCCTTGGTGATTGTGTCTTATGTCGGAACGGCCGATTCATACATTTATGAGTTGTTAAAACAAACAGGTAAGTCTACCAAAATGTTAAAACGTTATGGTCGTCTTTATTTTTGGGTGTCTTGCGGAGTGTCTGTATCTTCTTTACTCGGTTCTTGGATTTACGACTGGTTTGATGTAAAAGCCGTTATCGGCCTGACGATTTTATACACATCCGTTTCAACAATTTTATTATTCTTTATTCCAGATATTCGTTTAGCCGAATCTACTAAAAAAACACTGTCTTCGGCCTATTTAAATTTGTTGGCATCTGTCAAGATTGCGTTAAAATCAAAGGAATTTAGTTATTTTGTTATCTATTCGGCTTTTTTGACATCAGCTTATCAAATTTTTATGTGGAGTATGCAACCGATGATGAAAGCGGCAGCCGTTCCGGTCGGATTATTTGGTATGGTGTTTTTTATGAATCATATTGCAAGGGCAGGGGGCTCTTATTATGCACATAAAATTTTGCAATATATTTCGTTAAATAAACTCGGTTGGATAACTTATACGGGTTTTGTGGCCAGTTTTGCGGCTGCTCTTGGCGTTATTTATTCTGATTGTTTGATATTGACCCTTTCTTTACTCGGTTTTATTTGTTTAATGATTGGGTTCCAAGTTTCTTATTTAATCAGTGCGATTGCTCGTATTCATGAAATTTCATCTTCTGCTGTTCGGGCAACGGCGGCATCCATTAATTCAATGGCTGGTCGGTTATTGACGGCTCTGTGTTTGATTTTATCTAAGTTTATTTTAGATGGTACGTCATTAGAGTGGAATTTAGTGATTTTTATGACCTTGTTTTTGCCCAGCTTCCTTGTGTTATCCAAATTTAATCAAATTCAAACCAAATAGGGGCATGATCTGACGTTTTTGGCCATCCTCGGACCTCTTTATACACACCGCCATCGGTTAAGCCTTTGGCAATATCATTGCTGACAAAAAAATAATCCAATAACATCCCTAAGTTGCGTGAATAAGCTCTTCCCATAAAATCCCAAAAAGAATAATAATGGTCTTCGGGATGAAAATACCGAATGATATTCGTCAGGGGCAGGGCAGACAGCTGATTGAATTTTTCTCTGACCGGTGGTACCATTAAGGCATTATTGCGGTACAAGTCGGGATTATAAACATCACTGTCTTTGACAATGACATTAAAATCCCCACCTAAAATAACGGGCTTTTTGTCTTTCAGGAGTGATTGGATATAACACTTTAACGCCTCCATCCATCTCAGTTTATATTCTAACCGAGAGGTATCCAAAGGATTATTTGCTGGCGGATTACCGTTTGGAATATACACACAAATAATATGCGTATCATCGGATAAAACGGCTTCAATAAAGCGTGCTTGTGGGTCTGCTTCGGTTAAAGTGGGTAAGTG
>JAFXFY010000234.1 GCA_017513365.1 Alphaproteobacteria bacterium
GCCAACATCAATAACATGGTGAAGGGCGTATCCGAAGGTTTCACACGCAAATTGGAATTAATCGGTGTTGGTTATAAGGCTCAAGCTCAAGGTCAAGTTTTGAAATTGTCCTTAGGGTTCAGCCACGATATCAACTATCAAATTCCAGCTGGTGTGAAAGTTGCTACACCGCAACCGACGGCTATTGAACTGAGCGGTATTGATAAACAATTACTCGGTCAGGTAGCTTCTGAAATTCGTTCTTATCGTTCACCTGAACCATACAAAGGCAAAGGGGTTAAATACGAAGAAGAAACCGTTTTGCGTAAAGTTGGTAAGAAGAAGTAAGGGATAAAAACATGAAGAAAAATGATATGAAATTAGCAAGACGTAAATCTCGCGTTCGCTATGAAATTAAAATGAAATCCGGCGGTCGTCCAAGATTAAGCGTACATCGCAGTGAAAAGCATATCTATGCTCAAATCATTGATGATACAAAAGGCGTAACATTAGCCTCTGCTTCTTCTATGGAAAAAGGTTTTGCCGAAAAAGGTTCCACCGTTGCTGGTGCTGCTTTAGTTGGTAAATTAGCTGCCGAACGTGCTTTGAAAGCTGATGTGAAACAAGTGGTTTTCGATCGCAGTGGTTATATGTACCATGGTCGTGTGAAAGCTGTTGCTGAAGCTGCCAGAGAAGCTGGTTTAGATTTTTAGGAGGAAAAAATGGCTCAATTAGAAAATGAAATTCAAGAAAAGAAACAACGCCGTCCTCGTAAAGATCGCGAGGCTGAAGCTCGTGTTGAACGCACAGCTGACGAGTTCACTGACAAAGTGGTTCACGTTAATCGTGTATCCAAAACAGTGAAAGGTGGTAAAAGATTTGCTTTTGCAGCTTTGGTTGTTGTTGGGGATCAAAAAGGCCGTGTTGGGTTCGCTCACGCTAAAGCCAAAGAAGTTCCTGATGCAATTAAAAAAGCTAATGAACGTGCTCGTCGCGGGATCGTTCGTGTTCCGCTCAAAGAAGGTAGAACATTACATCACGACGTTATCGGTCATTTCGGTGCCGGTAAAGTAACATTGCGTATGGCTCCGGCCGGTACTGGTATCATTGCCGGTGGTCCGATGCGTGCTATCTTGGAAACAATGGGGATCCAAGACGTTGTAGCCAAATGTACAGGTTCTTCCAATCCGCACAATATGGTTCGCGCCACATTTGATGCTTTGGAAAAATTGAGTTCTCCTCGTGCAATTGCTGCCAAACGCGGTAAAAAAGTTGGCGATATCGTCAGCCGCCGTGATGGTGTTGCAGCTGCAAAAGAAGCTGAATAAGAATCAAGATGAAGGGCAGGATGCCTGTCCTTCACTCAAATCTTAAAATATAAGGAATATTAAAATGAAATTAAACGAAATTCGCGATAATAAAGGTGCCCGCAAAAGCAAAATGCGTGTTGCACGTGGTGTCGGTTCCGGTAAAGGTCGCACAGGCGGTCGCGGTTTTAAAGGTCAAAAGGCCAGAACCGGTGTTGCCGTGAACGGTTTTGAAGGCGGTCAAATGCCGATCTACCGTCGTTTGCCGAAACGTGGTTTCAATAACATTTTCCGTTTGGACTTTGTTGAAATCAACTTGGGCAGATTGCAAAAAGCCATTGATGATAAAGTTTTGGATGCGTCTAAAGAAATCAATAGTGTTTCCTTGATGGAAGCCGGCTTGATTAAAAACATCAAAGATGGTGTTCGCTTGTTGGGTACAGGCAAATTCACAGCTAAAGCTACAATCAAAGTAGCCGGAGCTTCTGAAGCCGCTCAAAAAGCAGTTGCCGCCGCCGGTGGTGAAGTGATTTTGGATCCGAAAAAACCGACTGTGTTGGTTAAAGGTGAAAAAACATCTAAAAAA
>JAFXFY010000019.1 GCA_017513365.1 Alphaproteobacteria bacterium
GTCGGTTTTACCGTGACAAAAAAGGTCGGTAATGCCGTAACTCGTAATCGGATTCGCAGACGGTTGCGAGAGGTTGTACGATTGGGGTTGCCTAAGTTTAAAAAAACGGGATATGATTTGGTTTTAATCGGGCGTCAATCCACATTTGATCGTCCGTTTAAGCAGTTACAAAAAGATTTTGCTTATGTGCTAAAGGGTATTGAATGAAATATATTTTTTTGGGATTGATAAAAGTGTATCAGTTGGTTTTATCTCCCTTCAAAACGCCCTGTTGTCGTTTTTATCCTTCTTGTTCCGAATATGCCAGACGTGCTTTTTTGTTGCATGGCAGTGTAAAAGGTGCTATGTTAACGGCCAAACGATTATTAAAATGTCATCCATGGGGTGGTTCGGGGTATGATCCGGTGCCTCCCGTTCAAAATAAAAAAGGAAAATAAATGTCTACACATGTGAAAGAAACAAAGCAAGAGCAAAAGAATTTATTTATTGCCATGGTATTGGTTGTGGCTGTATTATTTGGATTTGATTTTCTTTTTTCATCCAAACAAGAAAATACGGTAGCTGTACCGATTGAAGCTCCGACAGAAGTTGTTAGTCAAGCCACAAATACGGCTTCTGTTGTTGCGGATAGCTCTGTCCCGCAACCGGTTAGAGATGTTCAAAATATTGCGGTGGAAAATAACTTTTTGTCCGGTAATATGACCTCTTCTGGTGTTTTTGATGCTTTGTCTTTAACAACTTACAAACAAACGGATGCTCAAGATAGTCCGAATGTTGACTTATTAACACCTAAATCATACTGGGTGGATTTTGCTTGGATGGCAACAAATGCTGCGATGCCGAATCAAACAGACGGATGGCAAGTTATTGGCGATAAATTAACACCTGAAACGCCGATGACATTCGTATATGAAAATACAGATGTTAAAATTGAACGAACTGTGTCTTTGGATAATGCATATATGTTTACGGTATCGGATACACTGACTAACCGTAAAAATGCACCAATTTCAGTGGCCTTAAAAGGGCAAGTTCATCGTCATATGACGGCAGATAAATTAACACCGTCTGTTGTACACGAAGGATTTTTAAGTTTAATTGACGGTAAATTGGTGGAAAAAGATTACTCCGATGTGGAAGATGATAATTTTTCCGATAAAACAACCGGTGGTTGGATGGGGATTACTGATAAATATTGGCAATCCGTTATGATTTTTGATCAAGCCTTAAAAGATGTGGATGTGTCTTTTAACAGACAAGATAATTTATACACAGCCGGTTTTAAAACAGGATATGAAACGATTGGCTCAGGCAGTACGTTAACACGCACAACCCGTTTGTTTGCAGGGGCTAAAAAATTGGATTTAATTAATGCGTATGAAAAAGAGTTAAATATTCCAAAATTTGATTTAAGCATTGATTTTGGGTGGTTTTACTTTTTGACACGTCCATTTTTGGCTTTTTTAAATTGGTTGTATGCCATTGTGGGCAATATGGGGGTAGCTATTTTGATTTTTGCGACCTTAATCCGTATTGCAATGTTGCCGATTGCAACCAAATCTTACGAAAGTATGGCTAAAATGCGTAAATTCCAACCAAAAATGAAGTTATTGCAAGAACGCTATAAAAATGACCGTATGAGATTGCAACAAGAAATGATGAAATTGTACCAACGTGAAAAAATTAATCCGGCCGGTGGATGTTTGCCGATGTTGTTGCAAATTCCGGTGTTCTATGCGTTATATAAAGTATTGTCCGTATCCATTAATATGCGTCAAGCTCCATTCTTTGGTTGGATTCATGACTTGTCTATGCCGGATCCAAGTTCAATCTTTACGGCCTTTGGTTATTTAGATTGGCCGATTCCATCTTTCTTAAATATTGGTATTTGGCCGGTGTTAATGGGGTTGACGATGTGGGTACAACAAAAACTCAATCCGGCTCCAGCCGATAAAGATCAAGCAAGGATGTTTAAAATGTTGCCAATTATCTTTACCTTTATGTTGGGCAGTTTTGCATCTGGTTTGGTGATTTATTGGACATGGAGTAATGTGTTGTCTATCGCACAACAAAAATATATTATGAAAAAAGTGGGGGTATAATATGGAACCTCAAGAGTTAGAACGCCTCAAAAAAGACGGTTTGGCCTTATTTAAAGACAAACCCGAATTTGTACGGGGAGTAACCACCATTGACCAATTACCGACAGACGGGTTGATGGAAATTGCCTTTGCCGGTCGTTCTAATGTGGGAAAATCCAGCCTGATTAACGCTGTAACAGGTGCCAGAGGGCTTGCCAGAGCCTCTAATACACCGGGGCGAACACAACAGTTGAACTTTTTTAAAGTGGCCGATAAATGTCATATCGTGGATTTGCCAGGGTATGGATATGCGGCGGCCCCTGAAAAAATGGTTCAAGCTTGGACCCGTCTGATACATGATTATTTGCGGGGACGTGTGCAACTGCGCCGAGTGTTTTTGCTGATTGATGCCAGACATGGTATCAAGCCGGTGGATGAAAAAATTATGAAGATGTTGGATGGGGCTGCCGTTACCTATCAAATTATATTGACTAAGGCCGATAAAATTTCAAAGGTGGCTGGAGAAGCCGTATTAAAACAAACGATGGAAATAGGGCAAAAACATGTGGCATGTTATCCGGAAATATTGCTGACATCTTCAGAAAAAAATTGGAATATTGATTTGGTGCGGGCCGAATTTATAAAAGTCATTGAGGGGATTTAAATGATACCGTCTTATAACAGTGCTGATACGATTTATGCGCTGTCCAGTGGAGCAGGGCGTGGTGGTGTAGCTGTTATTCGTGTATCCGGAACAAAAGTTTTGGATGTGATAAAACACTTGAGCGGACTTGAAAATCCTAAAGCCAGATATGCTTATTTTCGTCGGTTATCTAATGCATCGGGTCAAGCGTTGGATAATGCCCTTGTGCTATACTTTAAAGGCCCTTACAGTTTTACAGGCGAAGACGTTGTGGAATTTCAAGTCCATGGCGGTCGCAGTGTGATTTCGGCCGTTATGCAGGCGATTGCCGAGGTCAAAGGATGTCGGCCGGCTGAAGCTGGTGAATATTCTCGTAGGGCCGTTGTCAATGGTAAAATGGATTTGACCGAGGCCGAAGGTTTAATGGATTTAATTAATGCCGAAACAGGATTGCAACGGGCTCAAGCTTACAGCCAAATGAACGGCGTTTTAGGAAAAAAATATGAAGGGTGGCGTCAGGATTTAAAACATCATATGGCGTATTTAGAGGCCTTTATTGATTTTCCCGAAGAAGACATTCCGCCCGAAAAATTAGAACGCATTGATATGGACGTAAAGGAATTGGCCGAAAAAATCGCTCTCCATTTGGATGATGACAAAAAAGGGCAAAAACTACGGGACGGTTTTCAAATTGCTATTGTGGGCCGACCGAATGCCGGTAAATCCAGTTTGATAAATGCCTTAACGCAAAAAGATGTTGCCATTGTATCGCAAACGGCCGGAACAACTCGGGATGTTGTTGAAGCGCACTTGGATGTAGGCGGATTTCCTGTGATTTTGGCCGATACGGCTGGTTTAAGAGAAGGGGCCGAGGAAATTGAAACAGAAGGGATTCGCCGAGCCGTGAAACGAGCTGAAGAAGCCGATTTAATTTTGCATGTGCAAGACGGATCTCGGTATCCGGTGGCTGAAAAATTGCCAATCAGTTTGTCGGATAAAAAGGTCATAACCATTTGGAATAAAGTGGATGAAATGACAGAAATACCGGCGGGTATTTTGTGTTTATCTGCTAAAACAGGGCAAGGGGTTGATGCCCTGTGGCAACTGATTAAAAATGAATTGACGGACAGTATTTCTACGGCAGATGGCGTGATTACCAGAGAACGTTATCGTGTGGCTTTGACTGAATGTGTTGAGGCATTAAATCGTTCTTTATATGCCCCCGAATTGGAATTAAAGGCCGAAGATTTGCGTATGGCCGCTCGTGCACTGGGCCGTATTACAGGGCGCATTGATACCGATGAACTGTTGGATGTGATTTTCCGTGATTTTTGCATTGGAAAATGATTTTTTTATAAAAACTATCGACAAAATAATGATGTTGTGATATAACCTCAACATTGTTCAATAAAATGGAGAAAAAATATGGCAAAAATTAAGAAAAAATCGCCTGATAAATTGACGACTGAGTTAATGGAGGCAAGTGGGAGTGGTAATATAGAAGAAGTTAAAGAATTATTAAGTAAGGGTGCCGATGTGAATAGGCGTGAATACTTATGGGAGAACTTGCCACTTTGTGAAGCAGTATCTAATAATCATATAGAGGTGGTTCGTATCTTGTTAAAGGCTGGAGCTGATGCAAATAAAGCAAATGGGTATATGCTCCCATGGACGCCATTATTTTATGCCATTGACAATAATAATATGGATATTGTGAAAGTATTGTTAGAGGCAGGTGCTGATGCAAATAAAGAGAGTGAGTA
>JAFXFY010000235.1 GCA_017513365.1 Alphaproteobacteria bacterium
GCCCTGTCGGGTTGGCCGAAGCAATCTTCAAAATCGGTCGTAAAGGGGTTGCCATTAACCGCTATAAAGGGTTAGGTGAAATGAACCCTGAACAATTATGGGAAACAACGTTAGACCCGAATGCACGTCGCTTGTTGCAAGTTAAAATTACCCACCAAGAAGATGCCGAACAAGTATTCTCATGCCTTATGGGTGATGTGGTTGAACCACGGCGTGATTTCATTCAAGACAATGCCTTAAAGGTTGCAAACCTCGACGTTTAGAACCAACAATAAAAAAACAACCGCTTCAAAAAAAGAGGCGGTTGTTTTTTACACAAAATAATGCTTTGTTTTCAATACAATACCATCTTTGACTTAACAGATCTTCAAAAATGTGCTATACTATAGGTATGCATTAACTTCAATAAGGAGGTCAAAATGGCAGAACTAAAAATAGAAAACACATTAACAGGGGGTGCATTAACAGGGGGAATCATCTCCAAGGAAACAATGCAACAAATGAGTGGAAAAATAACAGAAACGACAGAAAAAACAGCACAGTTCATCAAAGAAAAAACACCCCCTATTATTAAAACCGCAATCAGATCACTTGATAAGTTTAGAAAAACCCCATTAGCTCGTAAACTATTAAAAGGGGTTGCTTATGCTGCACTGTTAAGCGGGTATGCAACAACAGGCATGGGACATGTTATTCAAGCAGTAGATAAAACAATGCCTGATTTTGTAAATGAAGCGCAAAAAGTTTGGGTCAACACAGTAATTGAGGCGGGAAGTAATATTGGAAGCTTTGTTTATGAAAATATGCCAGCAAAAGAAACAGTTGAAGGAATTGCTTCAGATATTGGACAACTTACCAATGCTGCAACAGAAGCCATTCCATCTACAATAAAAGAGCCCGTCAGTCGCATAGGAAAACGTCTAGCCTCTTTTACACATCAAGAAACAGCAAAGCTGATTCCAGAGTCAATGACACAAGGAAAAAACGCTGTCCCTGCCTTAAAACGCTTTAAGGAGTCTGCCGGACGATAAAATGTTTTTTTTGAAAAATCAGGCGGTTATTTTTTTATGGTGGACAAACTTGGCGTTTTGTGGTATACTATAAAAAAATAAGATAACGGAGGAAAAAATGCATCCAAATACAAAATTTTGTTTAGTGTGGGGATTCACTGCTTTGGCAGCTGCCGGTGCCATATATGGATTTAATGAAGCGATGAATCAAGCAGCGGAAGAAGTCAAACGAGACCAACTTGCAAAACATCAAGAAAGAGAAGCATATAAAGCTGCCAATCCGGATTTTGGCCCCGGCGGTATTAATATGCGTATATCTCGTGAAATTGCCGAAAAAGGTGTTCTGAGCGGATATGTATGCCCAGACACCAATATTGATACACTTACCACACCTAATGTAGGACAAAAACACCGACCTGCTCCTATGATTGGTTCTAGAGCTGGTTTTACGCACGTGGATTTTCAAGATACGTTAATCGCTGATAAAAGTAAAGAAAAGGGTGTTCAAATCAGCATACCTAAAAGGATACCGAACAGATATAAAGATTCATCAGGACGCTAACCCTAACATATGAAAGGAAAAATATAATGAAAAAAATTAGTTTATTATGGATTGTTTGTTTATCAATAAGTATTATTATGCCGACTATTAGCTGGGCTGACACAACAAACAAGGGAACTAGCAAGGAAGAAAAAATAGAAGTTTTTCAACAAATTGGTGTTAAAACACATCCGGATTCCGGTATAGATCGGGGTATTTTTACACGAATGGATCAACGCGCCTCTAGAAAATCAACTTCGTCAACATCTAAATAAATAGTTTACATAACAATAAGACCTCCTGATTATAAAACCAGGAGGTTTATTTATAGTTCCAATTACTTAATCAAATTATTCAACAATCCGACGCCCCAACCGGTTGCCCCCTTCGGACAAGTCGGACGGGATTTTTCAAACTTATCCACGCCGGCAATATCTAAGTGAGCCCACGTTGTCCCTTCTTTGATAAAGCGTCCCAAGAAACAAGCGGCCGTACTACCACCGGCGACTCGGCCACCAATATTTTTCATATCGGCAATATCGGAATCCAACATTTTATTATAGGCTTTGTTCATCGGCAATCGCCACAATGGCTCACCGGCATGTTTACCAGCCACAGTCAATTCTTCGGCAAAAGTATCATCATTTGTAAACAAACCGGCATATTCTTCACCAAGCGCCACCATCACAGCACCAGTTAATGTGGCTAAATCAATAATTTTTTTGACACCATATTTTTCTTGCATATACCACAAACAATCGCCCAAAACCAAGCGCCCTTCGGCATCAGTATTTAAAATTTCAACCGTTTGACCTGATAAAGATTTGACAATATCCCCCGGTCTGGTTGCACTGCCAGAAGGCATATTTTCAACCAATCCGACAATCCCAATAATATTAGATTTCACTTTACGGGTTGCAATAGAGCGCATGGTTGCCGATACAACCGCCGCACCGGTCATATCTTGTTTCATATCCCCCATGCCGGCACCAGGTTTTAAGGAAATACCCCCGCTATCAAAAGTAACACCCTTTCCGACCAAGCCTAAATCAAATGCTTTCTTTTTCGGATTCCCCATCCATTTCATCACGGCCACCCGGGGTTCATTACTTGAGCCTTGAGCCACAGACAACAACATATTAAATTTTTGAGCCTTTAACTCTTTTAAGGTTAAAATTTCAATATCCAAACCCAATTTACCCATATCCGCAATTTTATCCGCAAACGTTTTCGGAGTTAATACATTAGCTGGCTCACTGCACAAATCTCTGGCCATGTAAATGCTATCAGCGATGGCTTGCTTTTCTTTAAAGGCTGTTTTAGCCCTCGCCGGATTAGATACCACAATGGTGATTTTTTTCAACGTCGGTTTATCCTCCGGTTTAGTCTTCGTTAAATATTTATCAAATCGATAAGCGCCCAACAATGCCCCATAAGCCACTTGAACTGCCTCTTGTACATCGTCCAAACCATAACAACCCGTTGCATAATAAACACCTTCGGTATCACGGCTTAATTTTGTAGCAAGGCGTCCCCCTAAATCACAAAATGTTTTTTCGCTTGGTTTATCACCGATACCCGCCATTACTATTTTACCATTTGAACAAAATACATCAACAAATTGGCCGTCTTTTCCTAAAAAATGAGCCTGTTTAATCGCCTCACCCACCGTTTTTTGTTCGGTGGCGGTTAAAATTCCTTTGCCTGCTTTTTCGTTTTGGCCAACTACAACACGGACGGTCGCTTTTTTGATTTCTTTAACAAATTGAATGGTAATCATAATTTTTTCCTTTTTTTAATGTTAATTTGTATAGCCAGTATAACAACTTTTTTATCCGTCGCCTAGAGGTAAAATCATCTTTTTTATTGAAAAATGGCAAAAAAAAGAGTATATTACCCCCATTCAAATATATTAAGGAGATACAAAAATGAAAAAAATATTACTTGCCTTATTTTTGGCTTGTACCTTTTCCGTTTCTGTCATGGCTGAAAACGCCCCCGTTAAACAAATGCCGGCTGAGGCAGAAGCATTGATGGCCTTAGTTGACGCTGAAGCCGATTTAAAAGCCGTCAACAAACAACTAATAAAAATTGAAAACATCTTAAAAGAAGATAACGTTTCTATCGGCAAAACACTGACATATACAAAGGCATTAAATGCCGTGCAAGATTACGCAACCTCTAAACGTATCATACAAGAAAATAATTTAGCCGAGGCCATGCAACAGTTATCTGCCTTAGGGGAGGTTCCGGCCGACGGCACAACAGAACCGGCTGATATTGCAAAAAAACGTCAAGAAATCAATAAAACAATTGACGGATACAAATCATTGATTGCCGATTCCGATTTAATGATTAATAAAGTAGATACACTCAACGGCCGGATACTCAGTTTGCGTAATACATCTTTATGGAATATATTAAAAGTACGAGAACAATCCATTATGCATCCAAAGATGTTTTATGATTCTTTAGTTGGCTTTACATTGTTTATGGTGGATATTTTAAAATCTCCTTGGACATGGTATGACAGCTTAAACGCCACCGAAAAAACAAATATGCGAGTCTATGTATTAAAAGCAGGTATGACAATGTGCTTAGCTGTTTTTATTGCCGTTTTTGTCGGGCTGTATATTCGTCGTCGCTTTGGTTATCGTTCTCATATAGAAACACCAACCTATATTCAAAAAGTATCATCTGCCATCTGGTTATTTATGGCTCGTGGTTTATTGCCGGCCGGTGTACTTGGCGCTTTTATTTTTTGGGTTAATAATTACAATTTATTAAATAATACGCCATTTGGTACATTTTTAAAAGTTTGCGCCGCCTACATACTGGCTATTTGTTTATTGCAAGCAACGGTCAAAAGTGTATTCACCCCAAAACGAGGACAAAAATGGCGTTTAATTGATATGTCGGATGAAAAAGCCAAATCACTCTGCCATACATTATTATTTTCCATTATTTTAATTTGTTTTGTTTCCTTCTTACAAAGCATGGCCAGACGCACCGATATGACGGTTGAAATGGAATATGCCGTCAAAGTGGTGGCCAACTTAGTCAAAGCAGCCTGTGTCATTTTGGTATCCGGTCGTATTTTTTACAGTCCGTCTCAACCAACCGATTCGCCTTCAGAAGATGAAAACACATCTACCGGTTCTAAAATAGGTACATTAATTACCCTGACAATGTCTGTATCATTCATTTTGTCTTTATTTGGATATATTAGACTATCTGAATTTATTTTGAACAGATTCATCATATCCATTATTTTTGGAGGAGCCGTCTTTATCATCTATCAACTGATAAAAGTGATATTACATCAAATCTGTAAAATTAAATATTGGCAAAAATCTTTGCATATGTCTAAAAAATTCATGGGCAAAGTTGAATTTTGGATTGGCTTTTTGATTGCTCCGATATTCTTATTTGTTACCACTTTCTTTTTGCTTGGCATTTGGGGGGTATCTGTGGATATCTTACTACAAAGCGCCAAAAAAGTCCTAACCGGTTTTTATATCGGTGGTATGAAAATATCTTTAGTTTCTATTTTTATGGGTATTGCAGCCTTTTTGGTCTCTTTATTTGCCTTTAAAATGATAAAAAATTCATTGCAAACCGGTAATTTAAGCAAAGTTGAAATGGATCCGGGTGTTCGCAACTCCTTAGTCGCTGGTATTGGATTTTTGGGTACTATTATTTCTTTACTGATTGCCTTAGTTGTTATGGGGGGCAGCTTAAAAGGATTGGCGTTGATTGCAGGGGCCTTGTCTTTAGGGGCCGGTTTAGGACTTCAAAACGTTGTAAATAACTTTGTATCCGGTATTATTTTATTATTTGAACGGCCAATAAAAATCGGTGATTGGGTTATCATTGCCGGTCAAGAAGGTATCGTCAAACGCATTAATATCCGCTCAACTGTATTGGAAACATTTACAAAATCAGACGTTATTATTCCAAATGCCGATATTTTATCCAGCAGCTTAATCAACATGACACATGACAGTAAATTCGGCCGAGTGGATATCACAATTGGTGTTGCCTACCATTCCGATATTGACTTAGTCAAAAAAATACTGTTAGAAATCCCACTTGAAAATAAAAAAGTCCTACAAAAACCACAACCATTTGTGTCTTTTACGGATTTTGGAGCCTCTAGTTTGGATTTCAAACTCAGTTGTTATACAGCCGATATTACCAATCGTGCCGGTATTTCAACCGATTTACGTGAACGCATTTTAGCCCGTTTCCGTGAAGAAAACATTGAAATTCCATTCCCTCAACAAGACATTCACATTGTGGGACCAGTGGAATTTAAAAAATAAAATGAGATAAAATTCATCCCCCTCGCTTGAGGGGGATTTTCTTATAAAAAGAAGAATCATTATTTTATTGTATCATCCAACATTTTTTGATAGTTGCCATAATTATGATCAACTAATTGATGAAAACTTAAGCCATGAAATACCCCCGAGTTTTTTTGTTGTTGTTGCAATTTGGCTAAGTTTTCTTTTGCTTGTTGGGCTTGTTTGGCTGCCTCTTTAGCTTTTTTCTGAGCCTCTGATGCTTGTTGAGATGCCTTTTCAATGGCTTGCATTTCTTCTAAACTTCCCATTGTGGCTGAATTATTAGCTTGCTCTTTTGCAATCTTTGCACGGGCAGCTGCCGCATTTGCTCTTGATTCTTCCGCCTCAGCCATAAGTTCACTTAAATCTGCTTCAGCCTGAACCGCTTCAAGTTCGGCCTGTTGTTTCGCTTTTTGAGCTGCAATCAAAGCCTGTGAAGCGGCATATCCTCCGCCTTGTTGAAGTTTGGCTTGAGCTTCTTCAACTGCTTTATTTGCCTTTTCTAAAGCGGCTTGTTTTTTAGCAACCTCTCTTTTTTTACTTGCAGCAAGATAATCTGTATCTTCGGCATCTTCCCTCCATTCCAATTCTTCTTGTTTATAAGAATTAAGAGCCTCACTTGCCATTGCGGACAGCGGAACCGACAAAGCTAAAACCATAAATGCCCCATAAACTACTTTATTTTTCATAATCCTTTCCTTTCCGATTTATTGTTAAAAACCAAAAAACCACCTTTTTTATTAAAAAAGTGGCTGGAAGTTGAAGACTATTTGTTAGTATAGTGCGACATATTCATTAAAGATAAAAATCCTTAACTTATTCAGACGCCTTCCAACCGCTTGGAAAGCGTGCATTTTATCGTCTCGCACTTTAGACGCTAACAAAGAGGTCTTCACACCCCGGGGACACAACCCGTGTCCTTAAGAAAAGTCGTACCACAACTGTCACAATTTGTAAAGAAAAAAAATAATCATAAAACCCTTTAGAAAAATCTAAAGGGATTGAAGTTAAAAAATGAAATAAAAATAAAATATTGTTTTGTTTATGCTAACGCTGTATTTTTAGTATGCAAAACAGATTCCAATTTTGAAATAGCATCTGCTTCATTAACATTCTTGACGATGGCATATTCGGCCACCAATCTGTTCATGGCTTGTTCATAAATTTGGCGTTCGGAATAGGTTTGTTCGGCCTTTTCCGGATCTTTGTATAAATCACGCAATACTTCAGCAACGGACACCACATCACCTGAATTGATTTTTGCCATATACTCTTGAGACCGTTTACCCCATTGGACACGTTTGATTTTTGCTTTACCTTTTAACGTGCGAACGGCTTCATCCATTGTTGCTGAGTTCACAATTTGACGCAAGCCTGTTTTTTTGGCATTTGGCATCGGAATACGCAACGTTAATTTATCTTTATTAAAATTGACTGCAATTAATTCTAATTTTTGACCCGCCACTTCGGTTTGTTCAATATCCGTAATTTGACCGAGACCATGAGCGGGATAAACCACAAAATCACCGGGATTAAATGTGTAATCTTTTGACATATTTTTCTCTCCGTTTTTTGTTTACTGACAAGTGGAGTATATCATACTTTTTTCAATTTTAACAGCAAAAAATGAACTTTTTTTGAAATAATATCCAAAAAGATGTTTTTTGTTAAGTTTCTGTTTACTTTTTAAGGTTTTTGGCATATAAAAGAGCAAAAAGTAAGGGGAAAACATGTTCAAAAATTTAATTATCTTTTTAAAAATGTGTTGGTTGGGTGCAACAACACCTAAATTAAAACTCAAATTACTGTCCGATATTCCGGTTGCTTTGATTGGAGGGCTGTGTGCTTTTGCCGGACCATTATTTTTATCCTGGATTATAAAAAGCTTAAACGAAAAAGCATCTGATCAAGCATTGTTTTGGTTTTATATGTTGTTGTTTACAACCGCTTTAGGTTGGATAACCAGATTTTATTGGCGCTATATCGTTGAGCCGGTCAGCACGGTTATAGAAATGAATTTACGCCATATCTACTTCAAAAAGCTGTTTAACAAACCGTATGCATGGCATTTAAATAATTCCGTGGGCTATTTTTCCGGTGCATTAGAACGTGTTTGTATGAATATTCATATGTGGCTATGTGATTTTCCGATGGATTTCTTGCCGGCCATCATTTTGGTGTTATGCTTTTTTGGCTATACATTAAGCATTTCTGTTTGGTTGTTTATTTATTTTGTAGTCGCTTTAACTTTGCTGGTTGTTTTAACAAGACTGCTGTTTGATAAACGTATCGGATATATTGAGGTTTGACCAATCAAACCTTAAAATTCAACAAAATTTTTATTGATTTTTTATATAACGTTCGATCCGTAAAAAAAATGAATTTAATGACCTTTGCGGAAACAAAAACCAGAGCGCAAAGCGATAAAGTATGTCAAAAGGCCAAAGCAATGATGCATTACAACGCTGCGCAATGGGGAGCGATGGAATTTATTTTGCAAGGTATGACCTTGGGGCCTATCGGATATTTTTTATACCAATTTATTCAAACCGGCTCCGGATTAGATGTTGTTGTCATGATTGCGGCCATTGCCCCTCAATTAGAACAAACGGGACGGCGTATGATGTATTTCATGACCTCAAGTGCAAAAGTTTTAACCGAATATGCTCGATTAGCCGAACATTTGGGAGATATTGTTTTAACGGAAGAAAAAACGAAACCTATCGGAAAATGGCACACAATTACATTTGATGATACACATTTTGAATTTGTCAAAGATGGTCATATCTTTCATCACAAAGTACCCTTTTTTGAAATTAAACGAGGGGATAAAGTTGCCGTTGTTGGTCGATCCGGCGAAGGAAAATCCACATTTTTAAATTTATTAACGGGACAGTTCCCTTGCCAAAGTGGACAAATTTTGGTGGATAAAACATCTTATACTGAAGCCGGACAAGCGTTTTTTGATAAACACATTACGTATATTTCTCAAGATGTAGAACTATTTGATATGAGCCTATACGACAATATTGTTATGGGCAAACGTGTTTCTCAAGACGCTTTACAAAAAATTATTGACGGTTGCCAATTAAATGAACTGGTGGCTCGCATGGATGGTAATTTGCACAGTGATATCGGTGAAAAAGGCGTTAAAGTTTCTGCCGGTGAAAAACAACGCATTAACTTGGCCAGAGGATTATTATTAAACCGAGACATCTTAGTGTTAGATGAAATTACCGCTAACTTAGATCCGATAACAACTCAAAAAATATGGGAATTTATCTTTACTGAATACGCCGATAAAACCATTGTGGCGGTATCTCATGAAAAAGATTTACTCAACCATATTGAACGGCGTTTGGAATTTAAACGCGGATTGGGTAAGGAAGTTTTATAATATAGTTAATAAAAAAAGGGGGGATAGTTTAATCATCCTCCTTTTTATTTTATCCGATTAAAAAGAAAAGACTTGATTTTTGAAAAATATTTTTGTATACTGACTTTGTTTTTGGGGGTCTGTAGCTCAGTTGGTTAGAGCCGCCCGCTCATAACGGGCTGGTCGGGGGTTCGAGTCCCTCCGGACCTACCATAAACAAAATAAACGGCCTTTAGGGTCGTTTTTTTATTATGTATTGCATTTTTCCACAAAATATGTTATACTAAAATGGTCTTCATATAGAAGACGTGGGCGTAGAAAACCCATACAACATATGTCGCCCAGCATAGCGACAAAAAACTATATGCCGACTTCTTGCCAATTATTGGACGGATGTCGGCTCAATAAGGTGAAAGCCCAATAGGCCGAGCCGTTTTATGTTGTACGGTTTTCTAACATCCGCCCACTAGTAAAGTGGGTATTTTTTTAACAAAAAACAAAGGAGTTAGAAAATGAAAAAAATTTTACTTGCTATCTTAATTACTGTTTCATGTTTATCTTTTGCTGCTGAAGCTCGCAATCCTTATGCAGCTCCAGCAACAGTGAGTGTTCGGGGCTATACACGTTCTGATGGAACTTATGTACGTCCACATGTTAGAACAGCACCAGATGGGATAAAATCTAATAATTTATCCTTTTAGTTAATTGAAAGAGAGGTTGCGTTAACCTCTCTTTCTTTTCCCTTTCATTCGTTTTTCTTTTTTGTTTTTGTGTTTTACCGGCATTTTAGATTTTGCCTTGATAACACAAGCGCCCTTTTCTTTTTTACCACCACCAATGATATCAAAAACCATTCCACCGGTTACCGGGACGCATTCTTTCAAAATCACATCCACCATATCACCACAGGCAAAAACACGCCCGCTTTCCCGTCCAATTAACTTGGCGCCAGCTTCGTCTATTTCATAATAATCATTTGCTAACGAACTTAAGGGAACAAACCCATCGGCCCCATAAGCATCCAGTCGGACAAATAACCCGAACGTATTAACCGACGAAATACGGGCTTTAAATTTTGCACCCACTTTATCTACCAAATAACCCGCGATATATCTGTCTATGGCATCTTGTTCGGCACTGGCCGCTTGACGTTCCATATAGGAAATATGGCGTGCCGTATCCTCAAACGTTTTAACTTCTTCATCTGTCAACGCACCCTCACCTAATTTTAAGGCGCCGATTAAAGCCCGATGCACCAAAATATCAGCATACCGACGAATAGGAGAGGTAAAATGCGCATATCTTTGCAAAGCCAACCCAAAATGCCCGATATTTTCGGGACTGTAAACGGCTTGAGATTGACTGCGCAGTACAAACTCATTAACGGCAAAATCTTTGGCGGTTTTGTCTGCTCGCTTTAAAACGGCATTAAAATCATTGGGTGTTGCACTTTCACGCAGATTACCACTGTGTCCGATTGAGGATAAAAACGCATTAAGTGCCTCTATTTTCTCAGCACTGGGACGGTCATGAACACGGTACATCGTGGCCCAGCCTTTATCTTCCAACGTTTCCGCCGCCGATACGTTTGCCAAAATCATCAGTTCTTCAATCAATTTATTACTGTCATTGATTTCACGTTTTTTGATATCAATAACCACTCCTTTATCATTTAAAATCACTTGACGTTCCGGTACATCAATTTCCAAGACACCACGGCGTTTACGTTTTTTGAGTAAGGCTTGATATGCTCCCGTCAAAGAGGATAATTCATTTTCCAACCCCACTACCGGTGTTTTTCCATCCATGGCAGATTGCACTTCGTCATACGTTAACCGTCTGGCGGATTTAATCAAAGCTCTGCGGAAAGTATGGCGGATTTTATGCCCTGTTTTATCTATCCACACTTCGCATACCATAGCGGCCCGTTTTTGATTTGGTTGCAGTGAGCACATTTTATTGGATAACGCCTCTGGCAACATTGGAATGACTCTATCTGGAAAATAAACGGAATTACCCCGCATGCGTGCATCCATATCTAACGCATCACCACTTCTGACATACCAAGCCACATCAGCAATGGCCACCATAATATGCCATCCACCGGCATTTGATTTATCGGCATCTGGTTCGGCCCAAACGGCATCGTCAAAGTCTTTAGCATCAGCCCCATCTATCGTGACAAAAGGAACAGCCGTTAAATCTTCACGGTATTTGCTTTTTGCCGGCACCGTAGCTTTGCCGGCTTCATTTTCACCAGCCTTTGAAAACATTACCGGCAAATTATGCAAATAAATAGAAATTAAGGTGGCGGCATACGGATCTGTTTCGGACCCGATTTTACGTACGAATGTGGCCTCAGGAAACCGAGAACGCACCATCGGAATATCTGCAATCACAATATCTCGGTTATTTAATCTTTCCACCGGTAAATTTTTTAACCGAAACGCTTGTTTTAACCGTCTATCTACCGAGGTAACAAAACCATTTTCAAACACACACACCATATGATTGTCTCCGGCTGTTAAACGCCTGAGAGCTTCCCCCTCGTACAGATTATTGCCAACAGGCGTTAGTTTTGCCTGAACAATATCCCCCACACCGGCCGGCGGATTAATTTTATCCTTTACAATAATAATTTGAGGCATTGGCAAATCACCAGGCCACTCTAATGGTCTGGCAATTAATTCCCCATCTGAATCCGTTCCGGTAATTTCCACATTGGTTCGGTCCGGCAAAGCACCTTTAACAGCCAATCGTTTCCCTTTATCATAAAATACCTGACCATCGGATTTAAGTTCTTTAAGCATTTGTTTTAAAACAACCTTATCATCCCCTTTTAATCCAAACGCCCTAGCTACTTCACGCTTACCCACCTTACCGGATTGCTGACTTAAATAGGCCATTAATTCATCCATAGAAGGAATTGGTGCTTTCTTTTTAACCATGTTAACGCTCCTTTTTCTATATTATCTCATATTTTAAAGATAGGAGCAATAAAAAAACATCCACTATAAAAATGCCACCTGATTAATGTATTATTTCAGCCTTTATTCAAAATACTGTAAAATAAATAAACAAATTAACGGATATAAAATTATCCCACACAAAATTAATCTGTTTTTAAAATCTTGTTCAGATATCCGTTTTTTATTATAGGATATAATCGCCCATATTATCGGCAATAAATAAAGGGCGTGGACAACATTTCCGATAATTTGTTTACCAATGGCAACCAAAAAAGTAAAGGACAAAAACACAAGCAAGTATGCACTGATAAGCCTTGTCTTTGTAGAAAACAAAAAGACAACAAATGAAAAAACAAAAGATACTAAAATAGACTGCCATATATCAAGAGATGCTGGACGATAAAAACAATCGCAAAAAGAATGTGCACACTCTGGACTTGCTTTTCGTTCTAGACACTTTTGGAAAATTTCATGATTGTGATAATATGCCCAATACATAAATAATGGAACGCCTATACTCCATACAATAAGAAAGATGCACATCCATATTTTTTTATTTATTTTCATCTTCTTCAAAAACTTTCTGTTTAGCCGAACAATCCGTTTTATAAAAAATAACCGGCAATCCTTCATCTAAACTCATCGGTTCAAATCGTTTTAAACGATCATAAAAAATTTCTTCGGTAATCAGTAATTCATTTTCGTTACTGACACTACGATTCAAAACACGCTTTTTGGCAATATCTAAATCACATTGCATCGCATGAAACAACACATTCGGCGTTAATGTTTTCGCCCACTCATAATATTCTTTTCGGGTACTTTTTTCCCAAAAACCATAATCCATAATAACATTATGACCTTGTTTGATTTCTTTTTCAGCCAGCTCCCGAATATCTTTATCCACAATTTTATATTTTATATGAAAATCTTCAGGATCCCGCCCATAACGAGCAAACATAAAATCATCATGTGTTAATTTAATGGCAGGTAATTCTACCTTTAACCGACGAGACAGTGTCGTTTTACCAAACCCCATAAACCCATGCATTAAATGAATAGATGGATAGCCGGAAACAAAAGAAAAACCAACTTTAATCATCAAAAATTAATCCTCGTCCTTCTTGCACAGATTTTCCAGCCAATAAATCTGCCGTCATATTATATCCTTTCCATTTATGTGATTACACTACATATATGACAACAAAAAGTCAAACACTATCAAAATTCATCTTCATAAAATGAAATACCTTGATTTATTTTTTGAACCGCCGGCTTTAAATACGGACACGTGTTTTCAGGCAAATTATCCCAAGAATACCACCCTAATTTAGCACATTTTTCGGGCTCTAAATTTTGTATATCTCCCGTCCATTTTCGGCATTCAAAATAAAATTGCAGATATTCTACACCTTGATTACTATGACAAATTGTTTTTAACACCAAATCTTCAGAACAAATTTGAACACCGATTTCCTCTTTTACTTCACGAATAGCAGCAGTTGCAATTTGTTCATTACCGTCCAAATGACCACCGACAAATCCCCAATGCCCTGCAAAAGAACAATTTTGCCTCAGCTGTAATAACACTTGATTATTTTGGCGTAGCATAATAAATACACCGACAGGTATTTTAAATCGTTCAGCCATTTTTTATCCCCTTTCATATTTTTCCATTATTCTCGCTCTCTGACGCCACTTTCCAAAATTGAAACTTTTTTTGCCACCGGATTAATTCACACATAGCCCCATACGGCAAAATCAATTGAGGCACCGTATGTCCATAATCCATGTTAGTAACCACGGGTAAATCCTGTCTGCCATATTCTTTTAATACTTTTAAAATAACCTCATCAAACTTCGGATAAGTCGACAGCCAATTTTGTTTGTCGGTTTCATCGACAAATTTATCATTTCCGGGTCTGGCAAATAATAAACCGTTAATGCGTTTCAAAATCCCTTGAGCCCCCAAATTACGCAACCAATATAACATATACTCTGGTGATGGACGTTCTTCCGAATTTTCCAAAAATAAAACAGCATTGTCAAATGTATCCAGTTCGGGCCACAATTTTGTCCCAACAACCATCATCATCAACACATCTGTACATCCACCAATCAAACGACCACGCACTGATTGATTTCCTTGAATAAATTTGGGACCTTGCGTCGGAATTCTGGGGCGTGCGGGTTGTTCTGTAACCCCCCAATCTACATGGTCCACGATAAAAGTATCGCTGTGTGGCAACTGACCAATCGGCGCTGTTTCAAATAATGTTTTTTTTGTGTTTTGCACCATAATATCGGGAATACCACCGTTTTCGGCATATCCAAACAAAAGAGAGGCTGAATAATAAGACCTTAACCCCGCTTTAAAACACATGAGGTGGTTGACCGTGCTGTCGGAAATACCCAAAAACACCTTAGGATTATTACGAATAACGGCAAAATGCTCATCCGTCATTAAGTCCAACAACCGAATGGTATCATCTCCACCGATATTACAGATAATCCCTTTAATGTCCGGATTTTTAAAAGCCCACATCATATCCTCAAGTCGCCAATCCGGATGAGTGTAAATTTCCTCCGGCGAACACAGGGCATGAGGCGTCGGCACTACTTTAACACCAAACGCTTCTTCAATTTGGCGTACCCCTTGGTGATAACGATTTGGGAAACGCCCGGCCGCCCCAAAAGACAACGTAATGGCAGCAAGTGTATCCCCTTGTTTTAATGCTTGTGGAATAATTAATTCTTTCATTGTGCTCTCCAAGATTTAATATAAAAAAATGTATCAAGTTTTTTTCGCCTTTTCAATATATTTTTTGATGTTTTTATAAAAATAAATAAAAAAATTGACAAACAGCTTGTTTTATGATATACTATTCGGAAAAATAAAGGAGATTTTATGCCCAGCCCGATTAAATTTACCGTTCAAGACATTCAACCGATTATGGAATCTATGATCCGATTTGTCAACAGTATTGATGCGTACCAAGGCGCTATACAATATATCAATCAAAATATTATAAAACCGGACACAACATATTTTAAGGTTTTGGTCAATGACGGACTGAAAAGAAAAGATAAAAAACACCATTCAAAAACGGATTTCAGAATTGATACAGGCATCAATAATTCAATGCTAAAATCTATTTTATCCAGTGGCGGAAAAACGCTGACACCCACCCCCTCTCCTCAGTGTCGACACATCAGCGCCGATTATTTCGGTACCCGTGTTTTTATGTTTCCAACCCCAAAAAATCAAGCCAAAAATTGTCGTGCCGTTTATAATAACAACCTCATTTTTCAATCCAACATTAAAACAGACAAACCCTTAGAAGACTATTTAATGGAAAATCCGATTGTTATGGGGGATCTTGTTCAAAAAGCCTCTTGGGCTATCGGTTATTACAGGCAAAAACCCAATATGTATCAAAAAGACATGGATGCCCATTTGGTTAATATGGAAAAAATCAGCTTAATCAGTAAAACACAAACCATCCGCAATATTCCATTTATGCAAACAATAGAACACTTGCGTCAGTTTTTGTTTGATGTACTTATCACGCATCACACACCGCAAATTGCTTTAACACCGGAAGATGCTCGGCAACATTTAAAAGCCAACAAAGACGACATTTTCAATAAAGCTGAACAGTTCGGATATATTCCCGATGCACAAAAAATGATAAAATATCAAAATCTAAGAGATCAATTAGCTCATCCGGATGACCTCCATTTTATCGGTGGTCCCCAATTACCCGAAAATTGCAGTGAAATTGTATCAGATTTTGAAGGTATTTTAACCTCTTTATTGCATGGTGATAACATAAAAATACTGGCTGTAGATGCCGAAAAAAATACAGACCTTGTTCAAAAATCCTTAGTTCAATTACCTGATGAAAACTTATTTAATAACGTGAACGCCTATCAATTAATCAACCAATTAGATACAGCACAAACACTGTTGGGGTCATATACGCTACCGACACGGACAAATGGTAAGCCATTAACGGGACGCAAAAAATTAGAGGCTTTAAACACTTTGGGTGTTTTATCACAAAACGATGTAACAAAACTGGAAGAAGTTACCCTGACTCGGAATTGATTTGCTCATGGCAGTCTTTGCGCTATAGACACTGAACAGCTCCGAACAGCAAACAGAAAAACACATGCCGTTTTACAACACATTGTACAACATCAAAAAGATCGTCATCAATTCACACGATAGTTTTTTATTTGCATTTTATATCAAATACGATATACTGACCTTAATAGAACAAGGAGGCAAGATGCATACAAAAAATATCCCATTAATTCCCGATGAAAAAAACGAACGGTTAATGATGTCCGGCAAAATACCGGATGATTGGAAAACGCCGGAGGAAATTAAGGAAGAGGCTTGGATACAAATACGCATAAAAACGGCTCAAGATAAAATTGCACAAGATCCGACTTTGGAAACACCGCAATACCATATCCGCTCGGCACTAAAGGACTTAAATACCTTACGCCAACAACAATGTCTTCGTTTGGCCCAACATAATAATTTAAAATTAATGTCTGCCACCGCAGAGGGGAAAAACAAAGAATGGATTAACCGTTTATATGTTATCCGTGATTTGTTAGATACCTACTCAAATAATCCCGAAAAAATCATATCATCTATTTCTCACGCTCAACCACAAACCGAAAGAAGTCGCTCATAATGTCCCAGCTCATCCCCTCTTTTCAAATCCCTAAAACAAAAACTGCTACCCAAACATCTTACGCTTTACATCATGGTACACCAACAGCTGATTGTGTGTGCGTTGCTTTGGCACAAATGGTCGCCAGTGGTTTTTTGGCTTTATCCATTAACGATTCACAATATACTTTTTCCATAACGCCTTTGCCTCCAATGACACAAGAAGAAAAGATATATGCTGCGATTTTTGGTTCTACACCTTTGGTTATTGGCGCCACATACAATCCATTATTAAAAGAATTTAATACAGCCTTGAAAAATCAAATACCAAAATCATCTGCTATAAAAATGCCGTCAAAATGGCTTGCATATGCAGGATTAATTTCTTTAGTCATCAGTTTTTTAAGCTTTAAAACGTTAGAGTCAGAACTAGCTATTGCCAGACGTATTGAATATCAACTGGGGGAACCTGTTTTAATTACAATCACAGCCATTTTTGGTATCATTGCCTTTTTAACACTTGGCATACAAGCAAAAAAATTAAAAGGCATCAATAAATACGGACAAGATTTAAAAAATATCGTTCTTTTGCACCAAACCTTACAAACCAATCCGACAGCGAATCTATCCGATATGCCGATAAAACAGCTATTCCCTTATGTTATGGCTCTCTCAAAAGATTGGGACAGATTAGCCCACCAAGCACAACATCAGCCCGCTTTACAACCCTTGATGGATTTGTGTTCAAATGACTTTAAAAAGGCTGTAGGACAAACGCTTCATAATTAAGCTTTTTTATTTGATTTTCAAAATAAATACGATATAATGCCTTATTAACAAAGGAGTATTATGCTGTGGTTGGATTGATTATTATTTTAATTGTTGTTTTGGTGTATTTTATTTTTGCCTATAACCGCTTTATTCGGTTAGAAAATTTGGTTATTGAAGGGTGGAGCGGTGTTGATGTACAACTCAAACGCCGATACGATTTAATTCCCAATTTAGTGTCTATTGTGAAAGCCTATACAACCCATGAAAATCAAACATTAAGACAAATTGTTGAAGCACGGACTCAAGCTCAAATGTCTGGTTCACAAAATAAAGCATTAAAAGAAAACGCTCTCGTTGACGGTTTAAAAACATTGTTGGCTATTGCCGAAGATTATCCCGAGTTAAAAGCAGATAGTCAATTTTTAACCTTACACCATACTTTGGTGGATATTGAAGATACTTTACAAAAAGCACGGCGTTATTACAATGCCACCGTTCGTGATTACAACAGTGCGGTCAAAATGTTCCCCTCTAACATTATTGCCAAAATGATGGCCTTAAAAACAAAAGAGTATTTTGAAATTAATCCATTAGAAACAAATAATATAAAAATTGAGTTATAAAAAATAACTTTAAACAACTTGTCGCAAATGCCATAAAGGATATTGACCAATGAAAAAACTAATATATATGATATTTTTATTATTTGTCTCACTTCCGGTTTTAGCAACCGAACAGATTAACTCTTTTCACGCCGATATTAACATTCAATTGGATGGGTCTGTTATAATAACGGAAACGCTTAACATCCGACATGAAGGTATCAAAATCCGTCGGGGATTCATACGTTCACTCCCCACCAACAGCGGCGAAAAATATCAACTCATTTCGGTAAAACGCAATGGCCGACCGGAACCATCTTTTGTGGAGCAACCGTATGGTTTTTATGAAATTAACACCGGAGATGATTCATTTTTACCCAACCCAGCAGATTCCACATTTGAAATAAAATATCAAGTTTGGAATATCTTACGTAAATATGATACCCATGATGAGTTATACTGGAATGTTACCGGCGACGATTGGGATTTTCCGATTTTAAAAGCATCTGCTCAAGTATATTTGCCTCAAGGGGCCGAAATCACGAAACAAACCAGTTTTATCGGGCGTAAAAATTCAAAAAACAACGGGTTGTATCATCAAAACGGACTTTGGTCCTCACCTAAATCGTTATCTTGGGGCGAACAACTGACAATTGTTGCCGGTTTTACACCCAATATTGTTGATATTAAGGCTCCACCCCTCTTATCCCGTACGCAACAATATTTAACCGCTTTGTATATCCTCTTTTTAGGATATTGTATAACTGTTTGGTATTTGAAAGGGAAAGATCCCACTCAACGATCAATTATGCCAATATATGATGCCCCTAAAGATGTCTCAGCCTCAACGGCTTATTTACTGATGAATAATGGGAAATGGTCCTCAACAGGAACAATGGCCGCTCTTGTTCAAATGATTCAAAACGGATTTTTAACAGTAAATCACCAGCAAGTTGATGAGCTTTTATCAAAACAACAGATTTTTACTTTCTGTCGCACGGAAAAACAACCTTCTAATGATGAAGAACATATTTATGAAGCTACCTTAAAAACACGAAACCTTATTGTCACAAACAATCAATATTGTGGTGATTTAAACAGATTGGACACAGCTTTAAAGCAATCTGCAAAAAAAAGGAATAAGCTATTATATACACAAAATAATAAATGGATATGGCCTGCTTGGGGTATTTTTGTGGCATTATTTTATCTACCTTATTATTCATACGTACAATCTTTTTTTCCCATTAATTATATCTCATTTTTTGTGGTTATACCTTTTATTATTTCTTTAAGAACCGGGGTGTCATTCAAAACATGCTTTTTATTTTTTACTCTGCTCACTTTATTTGTTATTTGTGCAGAACATGAAACAATGAGTTTTCTATTTTCTTATATTCCGATACTTTTAATAATCAGTGTGATAACAGCCGTCATCTTTAATTATTTTATGTATCGCCCTTCTGTCTATGGGCAAGATGTTATTGAACAACTTAAGGGATTAAAAATGTTTTTATCAGCAACGCATAAACCATCCGAAGCCAAAATATTATCTCAAAAACAAATGGAAGATATATTTCCTTATGCTTTGGCTTTAGGCCTTGAAGAAGAATGGGAAAGCAAATTTAAATCTATTTTTGGTTCTGCTTTATACAACAACCTCAACGATAACGTCTATAGACTTTCCCATAATCACCACCACTTTAGAAATTCTGTTTGCAAAGGATTGACCCCGCCTCGTTCTCATGGAGGAGGTCGCAGTGGCTTTAGTGGCCGTTCTGGGTTTGGAGGTGGAGGCTTTTCCGGCGGAGGATTCGGTGGCGGTGGCGGTCGTGGCCGATAAAAAACGTTAACTGATATTATAAATTGTGATAATGACTTAAGAAATAAAGGAGTGTAAACGCCGCGTACAAATTAGTACATAAGTGAAACACTCCCGCCGTTAATTAATCATTAGAACAATTTACTGATTCATTGAAGAGAAGAAATCATCATTCGTCTTCGTCTGACGCAACTTATCCATCAAAAATTCCATAGAATCCGTGACGCCCATTGGCATTAAAACACGGCGGAGCATCCACATTTTGGGTAAGCGTTGTTTATCCACCAACAGTTCTTCTTTACGAGTGCCGGATTTGGTTACATCAATAGCGGGGAAAATCCGTTTATCGGATACTTTGCGATCAAGAATAATTTCACTATTACCAGTTCCCTTAAATTCTTCAAAAATAACTTCATCCATCCGAGAACCCGTATCAATCAAGGCTGTCCCGAAAATGGTCAGAGAACCACCCTCTTCAATATTTCTAGCCGCCCCAAAAAAGCGTTTTGGCTTTTGCAGGGCATTGGCATCCACACCACCGGTTAACACCTTACCAGACGAAGGAATAACCGTATTATAGGCCCGAGCTAAACGTGTAATGGAATCAAGCAAAATAATGACATCCTTTTTATGTTCAACAAGACGTTTTGCCTTTTCAATCACCATTTCGGCTACTTGTACGTGACGAGAGGCAGGTTCATCAAACGTAGAGCTGATAACTTCACCTTTGACAGAGCGAATCATATCAGTTACTTCTTCAGGCCGTTCGTCAATGAGGAGCATTATCAAATGAGCATCCGGATAATTGGCCGAAATCGCATGCGCAATATTTTTTAACATCACCGTTTTACCGGTTCTGGGAGGTGCCACAATCAATGAGCGTTGTCCAAAACCTTGCGGACAAATTAAATCCACAATACGGGCCGTTAAATCTTTATCATTCGGAGCCTTGTCATGTTCCATACAAATTGATTTTTCCGGATAAAGTGGTGTTAAATCATCAAAATTAATCCGGTGTCTGAGCTCATCAGGCGATACAAAATTCACTTTATCCACATTTACTAATGAAAAGTATTTTTCACCATTTTTCGGTGCTCCAAGTTCACCTTCCACCGTATCACCCGTTCGCAATCCATAACGTTTAATCTGCGCTGGCGCCACATAAATATCATCAGGACCTGCCAAATAATTAGCTTCAGCCGAACGCAAAAAACCAAAACCGTCTTGCATAACCTCTAATACACCAGATCCATACAAGGGTGTTCCTGTATCCGCCAATTGCTTTAAAATCGCATACATTAAATCTTGTGTACGAAGTGAAGCGGCATTTTCTACAGCTAATTCTTCAGCATAAGTTAATAATTCAGATGGCGTTTTTTTCTTTAAATCTTGTAATTGCATGGATAATCCTTAAAAAAATATAGTGAAAAAATTGGGAGATAAAAATAATTAAAATGCAAGAGCTTGCTGAAGTTGTTTATACACAGTTTCCTCATTTTTGTCAAGTCAAAAAAAGAAAAACATACACTGTTATGTTTTTTTATTGCCATTCATAAAATAGTATGCTAAAAAAAATATATCGGTTAAATACCGTCAGGAAGAAAGTGTGCTTCCGGAGCTGTGAAACGCTTTAGCTGCTAACGAATGGGGCTTTTTCCTCATTTTCACCGTGGATACACCTAAAACACCTACTTTAGGATTTTATGTGTTGTATCTTTTCCCATTTAAGACCATATATTTGAGGTCGGGGAGCTTTCGTTTATGTTCAGATGCATTGCATTAAAAGACGAAAGGGTCATTTCGTAGCATGATGTTTCAACTCCCCCGACACACCTTTTATTCCCTTATTTAACCGCTGTTTAATATGCTGATTATCTGATCAATGCATACTAAACGACACGATTGGACCTCCTTTTAAAATGCTGTATCAGGATGCTTTGGCCCCTTCCGCCAAAAATCCAATCGTTGTAAAGTCAAACTATACTTTGTAAAGTGTATTTTCTTCTTCTAAAAAAATAATTGAAATTATAAAAAAAATAACATACGTTAAATTATATTTTTCAGGAGTTTCATTTATGCATTCCCCAATTATTGCTGTTTATACCATTTTACATTTTTTAGTAGATTTTGCCTGTGCTGTTTTACTCTATTTTCACGCCTATCCCTTTTTACACACATATAACGATATTTTTTACGCCTTTTTACTTTATAACTTTTTTGCTTTTGCCGTCCAATTACCCATAGGTATTCTAGCGGATCACATGAATAAAAATGCTTTAGTTGCCGGTACCGGTTGCCTGTTGGTCATACTGGCCTATTTATGCGCTCCTTTGGGACTTATCGCCTGTCTTATTGCTGGTATTGGCAACGCTTGTTTTCATATCGGCGCCGGCATAGATGTTTTAATCCTGTCCGATAAAAAAGCGGCCCCCTCCGGCATTTTTGTTTCCTCTGGAGCGCTCGGCATCTTTTTAGGCGCTCAACCTTTTATGAATACACCTATTGCCCCCATTATATTTATACTATTGCTCAGTCTCGGCGGATATATCTCATACCGAATTTATCACAAGTATCATGCCCAATTATCTAATACAATAGAAAAACACACCCTATCTCTATCAGAAATTTTTATGATTACCTGCCTATGCGGTACAGTCTTACTTCGCAGTTATACCGGTTTTGTTTTATCTTTTGAATGGAAATCTCCGTTTATCATTGGGTTGCTTTTCACAAGTGGCATTGTTTTGGGTAAAGCTTTAGGCGGTATTTTAGGGGATAAATTGGGCTTTAAAACGATAGCTATAACCTCCTTAACACTATCGGCTATCTGTTTTTGCGGTGCCTTTCAAAATAACTACATAGGAATTCTTATGGGAACATTGGGTGTTTTATTATTCAATATGACAATGCCCATTACACTCACGGCTTTAGTTAACTTTATGCCTTCACAAAAAGGGATGGCATTTGGGTTATTAACCTTTATGTTGTTTTTAGGGGCTATACCGGCTTTATACAACATACAATTCCCTTATTTTAATCCCCTGGGCTTAACTGTCTTGGTGGCCCTATCTGGCGTTATTTTATATGGTGGATTACGCAATCAAAAAAGGTAAAACATGGAACTGCTCATTTATTTTTTAATCCCGCTTGGACTAACAATTGTAATAGAAAGTATCATTGCCCTATTATTGGGTATTCGCTCTTTACGAGATATTATCGTCATCATACTGGCACAAATCCTCACAAATCCCGCTGTTAATTACGGAGCAATCATAGTTCACCGATCTCTTAATGCCACGTATTATGGATTATACCTGTTTATTGTAGAAACACTTGTTTTACTTGTAGAAAGCTTTGTATATAAAAAATGTCTCAACACACGCAAAATATCCCCCTTCCGCCTGAGCGCCATATGCAACCTATCTTCATTTGGTATCGGCGTTATTTGGGGATTGCTCGGGTAATGACGTAATTTCTTTAGGTGTTTCTTCTTTCAAAAGATATTCGTGCAAATATGTATGCCAAGACTCTTTTTCCCGTTCTTTGCATTCAGCACAGCGTTTTTCCCCTTTTTCTTGACATTCTTTCCTCGCTTCGGCTGAACAAATCTTACTCCAGTGTCTTATGCGTCTTCTGGAACACATCGCAGAACCACACTTAATCCGACAAGCGCCTCTGCAAGGAGAGGTATAAATATGGACACACCAACTATTCTGTGAATTAGAATTAATTGCTTCATCATAAGAGGCTTTACATTCATCATAATCACGCAATAAACGTTCCTGTTTTTCTTTATCCGAAACGCCTATTAAGCGTTGTTTTAACACCTCACATAAATTTTCACATCTTTGCGGATATTTTATATCAGAGAAAGAAGGCATTCGCAAAAGATCCGCATAGGATGGCCCAGCCATTAACAACACAATCAATAAAACAGATAATAATTTCATTTTTCACCTTTCAAAAAACGCTACATTAAACTATAAAATTTAATATTAAAACAATTTAATAACCATATAATTACACTATACACAACTAAAGCTAGCAGTATCATAAAGTGTCATATTAGTCAAGTTACACGTTTTGTTGGCAAGAATAACCTCTACAATATCCATTTTGTATTTTTGGTTGTGTCTATTTTGTTCTTATTTAATGGGCATGAAGATATCTGTCGGCTGTACGAAGGCCCTAAAAAAAGGGGGCATTCTAATTCCTATTCTGCTATATTTTTTTAGATATAAAAATCCACAGAGGAGAGAGTAATATAGATAGAACACCTTTTTTATGAGGCGTTTAAATCTTTTTAATTCATATTATATTTATTATATTTTGCATAAAAAAACACCTCTGTAAGGAGGTGAATTAAAAAGGAGTATGGAATAAGGAGTGTTAGGATTATGAAAGAACTGGCAGTTAC
>JAFXFY010000236.1 GCA_017513365.1 Alphaproteobacteria bacterium
CGCCCTAACATTTACCACCGAGGAATATTTGTGTTGTCTTGCCATGTGCCACTGATGGCATAAGGTGTGCTGGGCATGGCTGTATTATATGTTGGCATAACCGGTGCGTTTTGTAATTGTACATATCCTTGTGCTTGATAGGTCATTAAACAATTGGCATCAACGGATGTGCATTTTACCAAATCACGATTAACCGGATGTTGTAAAATAATTTCGGAAGCATTTGTTAATTGTGTTTGAACGCTAACCGGCATTTGGTTCATAATTTGAGCATTCATTGGAACCGTTTGGGTTTCATAATATACTTCCGTTTGTACCATTTGTTGTGTAGGCACTGTTAATGGCATTACAGCGGATTGAGTTGGAATTTGCATCGGCATTTGAATGGGAAGCGGAGCCATTTGCATGGTTTGGGCTGGCATATTCATAACTGTTCCGCCTAAAGCAGAGGCCAAATTTTGACCGCACATAACTTGACCACCACACCCACCGGATTGATAGGCAATGTGTTGTTGTGTTTGATAGACGCCTTGTGGTTGGTTATATGTGCCAGCAAAGTAAGTTGGTGCCGGTTGTAAACAAGCCGGTTTCCCTTCAGTTGTCGTTTGTGAACACGGTGTCGTCGATTGTGTCGCTGTCGCAACGGCAGTCGCAGATGTTTCTGTTTTTGTTTCAGCAGATGACACAGGTAAGGTCAAATCTTCAATTTGAGTAGCCGGACGGGAGGTTTCACGAATAATGGTATACTCTTTTTGTGTCGGTACACAACCGGCAAGCAATACGATGGATAAGAACCCTAAACGTTTCATGATTTTTTTCTTCCTTTTTTCTTATGGTACCTAAGTAAGGGCAGTATAGCAAAAAAAAAATTAAAAAAAAAGAGGGAAACTGTATTTTTATTAAAAAAAATATATTTATGCGAATAAATGAAAAAGTAAAATTAAATAATACATTGAATAATAATGAATTAAAAAACACCGACTTGAAAAAGTCGGTGCTAAAATATGGTTTTTCTTTTATTTTTTTGGGAAAACTTGGTTTAAAGAAACTTCCGTATTCTTGTTCAAAGATATTTGTGTTCCCCAACGCATATTATGACAAGGTTTGTCTGGAGCAATAGATACGCAAGCGGCGGCACCAACATAGTATGTACCGGTGGGTAAATTTGTGATTGTAAATTGACCACCGGCTTGAACTGTTCCTTGTTTGTTATATTTTAATGCTCGTTCATCCACTTTTGAAATGCCGTGTCTACCCGTCCAATGCTTTGTCCACCATTCATCGGAATAAGATGTTTTTGGATTGACAAATACATCTATTTTTTCAGGGCATATAGCACCTTTTGGTAAAGCTGAACAGATATTACCGGAAATGGTTAATGTGCCTTGTGCATCGTACGGAGCATATTCTGTCGGATTAAAGATAGCTTGGCGTTGCCATACTGGCGGACATTTTAACACGGGTTTTTTGATGTGAGCTTTTGGGCAATGGGGTTGATTGCAATCACATGTCGGTATATGGCGACGAGCTCGGCGTTCTGCGTGTAATTGACGTGTTAAAACTTTTAAATGTGTGGTTGAATCTTGTTTATAAATATAATCACGAATTTGTAAATCTAACACAAAAAAACATGTCATAACAATCATTCCTAAACAGAAACTGAATAAGGATACTTTGTCTTCACGTGTTGTACCAGCCGGCCAAAAAGTTAATTTTTTAGATGATTCTTTTGTGTTGGTGGATACATCTTCGGATTTGACTGGTGTCTTTTTTGTTTTAATATTGGTCTCTTTTGTTGTTGTTTTTTTTGATGTTATTTTTTTAATCATAATAAAACCTCCTGAATGATAATAAATTATAATTTTAACGTACCTATAAAAAAAAGACTTGTCAAGGCTCTTTTCATGTGTTCGTCATAAAAGTATCATCTTTTAGGGGCTTGCGATTTTAGGGGCTTTATGCTATACAA
>JAFXFY010000237.1 GCA_017513365.1 Alphaproteobacteria bacterium
AGCATTGGCCTCAGTTTTACAAAAACAAGGGCGTTTAGATGAGGCTTTGTCATTTTATGAAAAGTATAAAGACAATATGATGGTATTGGCTCAAATCGGACTGATTTATGCTCAAAAGGGGCAAGCCGATTGGGCCACTTCTGCTTTTCAAAAAGTTATTGAAACAGATAAAAGTATTGCAGAGGCCTTTATTGGGTTGGCAATATTGGCTCAAAAACAAAATGATTTTGAAAAAGGGGAAAACGTATTATTACAGGCGCCACAAACACCGGATGTGTTGTATCAGTTAGCTGTTTTATATCGGCATAAAGGGCAATTGCAAAAAGCATTAGACTCTATAGATAAAGCTTTAAATAGGCTGAAAAATCATGTGTATTTAAATGAAAAAGGATTGATTTTAGAAAACTTGGGACAAGAAGATAAGGCTCTTGAATTATATTTATCTGCGACGAACAGTAATGCGTACTATGCTGATGCGTTTGCGAATCAAGGAAATATTTATTTAAAAAAAGGTCAGGAGGATTTGGCCGAAGATGCCTATAAACGAGCAATCAATCTAGATAACCGGTTCTTTATGGCTCATCATAATTTAGCGACATTGCTGTATCGTCAAGGGCGAAAATACGAAGCCTTAGATCATTATCAAGAGGCTGTGATTATTGATCCGAAAAATATGTCTGCCGTTTATAATTTGGGCGTTATTCAAGAAGATGTGGGAGAATATTCCGAGGCAGCAGGATTGTATTTTAATGCGTTGGTTGGTGGATTTGATAATCCGGCTTTGGAATTTCGTATTGCCAGTGTTTTAGAGCGGTTATTTAAATCATCAAAAGATGGTAAAAAACAAGCTCTTGATTTTGTGAAAGGGTGGGTTAAACACTTTCCGGATAGTGTCGTGGCATTACATACATTGACGGCTTTAACGGGCAAAAAATCATCAACTGATGCAAGTGTGGCAGAGGCCTATGCCAAAAAATTATATGATGTTTTTGCCACCGAATATGATGAAAAAATGGAAAAATTAGAGGCTAGTGCTTTGGACGAAATCCTCAAAATAGTATCTGAAAAACAATTTAAAAAAGTATTAGATTTAGCTTGTGGAACAGGCGCTTTTGGTAAAAAGTTAAAGCAAAACTTTAACTTATTAATCGGGGTGGATATTTCCCAAAATATGCTGGATATTGCCCACATAACGGGTGTGTATGATAAATTGATTTGTTCATCGGTGTCTGAGTATTTAAAATCATCCACAGATACATATGATTTAATAGTTGCATTGGAATTGACGGGGTATTTAGATAATCTGTCCGATTTATTACAAGGGGTAAAATCGCATTTAGCGCCCGATGGGATGTTTATTTTTTCCATTGAATACCCAACCGATAAAAACGATACCGAGTTATCCACGAATGGGCGTTATTTATACAGTTTAGATTTTGCACAGTCGGCTTTGGAAAAGGCTGGTTTCAAAACGGTTGAAATAAAAGAAATAAATCTACGTCGTGAAGAAACTGGTTATGCAAAAGGGGCAGTTTTAGTCGCTACCCCTCAATGATATGTCATTATTGAATAGATGTTAACCACTCGGTTAGAGCCTCATAGGCCCTAGACGTATACAGTTTCTTTTTATCTGCGCCTTTGATTTTTTTACCGTTTTGCAATCGTTCCACCGGTGGAAAAATACCAAAGTTAATATTCATGGGTTGGAACGTTGTATCATTGGCCTCAACCGTAATATGGCGGAGCATTGCCCCTAATGCGGTTTCGGCCGGTGGTAACGGCATATCGGGATTGGCTGTCAATAACCCTGCCAATAATCCGACTGAGGCACTTTCAATATAGCCTTCACATCCGGTAATTTGTCCGGCCAAACGAATATGAGGAGCCGCCTTTAATCTGAGAGTTTCATCCAATACTTTCGGTCCACATACAAACGTATTGCGATGAATACCACCCAATCTGGCAAATTCGGCATTGGCCAGCGCCGGTATCATTTTAAAGATTTCTTTTTGAGCCCCGTATGTCAGTTTTGTTTGAAACCCGACCAAGTTCATTAAAGTGCCTTGTTTGTTTTCTTTTCTGAGCTGTACAACGGCAAAAGGCCGGCGATTATCTTCGTGTGGATTGCGCAGTCCAACCGGTTTCATCGGTCCGAACAGCAATGTTTGACGACCTCGTTCCGCCATCACTTCAATTGGCAAACAGCCTTCAAAGTAGGGCGTATTTTTTTCCCATTCTTTAAAATCCACTTTTTCACCGGCAAGCAACGCATCAATAAAGGCATTATATTCATCTTTGCTTAAAGGACAATTTAAATAATCCGTGCCGTCTCCTTTATCATAACGAGATTGATACCAAGCTTTGCTCATATCTACACTGTCAGTATAAACGATTGGCGCAATCGCATCAAAAAAGTGCATGGAGTCTGTACCGGTTAGAGTCATTAACTCATCGGCTAATTTATCCCCGGTCAACGGACCGGTCGCCAAAATCACCGGTTCAGAGCTATCTAACGGCAAATCGGCTTCTTTAATTTCTAAGGTAAAATTCGGATGAGATTTTAAAGTATCCGTAATCATCTTTGCAAATTCTTCACGATTAACGGCTAAAGCGCCACCGGCCGGCACAGCCGTTTTATCGGCACAGCTCATAATCAGCGAATCGCACCGACGCATTTCTTGATGTAATAAACCGACGGCACTGGCTTCGGCGTCATCTGAACGTAGCGAGTTAGAACAAACCAACTCTCCAAATAAATCGGTTGAGTGAGCCGGCGTTTGTTTAATCGGTCTCATTTCAATCATATGAACGGCAAATCCACGTTTTAATAATTGCCAAGCGGCTTCAGATCCTGCAAGTCCTGCCCCGATAATCGTTATTTTTTGTGTCATTTTATTCTTTCCTTTTTTTATAAAATCTGCTATACCATATTTATGCGAAAAAGGAAATTGTTTTTATGCGCGTTTTTAACTTTTTTTGTACTGCCGGTTCGTGCAAATGAAACGGGAACGCAAAAAGAGTTGTCATTTCCGGCCAAGATACCGCTTAAAACTATTTCTGAATTTAATGCTGCTAATCCGGTGGCTAATATTGTAAAAGATGATGATTATTGGGATTTGGCATGGCATGCTAAAGTGG
>JAFXFY010000238.1 GCA_017513365.1 Alphaproteobacteria bacterium
GCACAATGACAGCATTGGAAGAGTATGTCAATGCTCAACAAAATCCCAGAAGCTTTAAACTGTCGTTAGTCCGTATTATGATGAAAAATAATAATTTAAACGGCGATTTAAGCGATCCGTTTGCTTCATTAATCGGGCGATTAAAAATGGTAAAACCCGAACAAGAAATTGAAACCTTATTTAAAAATCAAGGATGGGAAAATGCCACCGATTTTGCCGTTAAAGCAGACCGTATTTTAAAGGCGTATCGTGTTAACTATTTGGGAGTTCCTCAAGCTATACAAATAAATAAAATACGCGCCTATCCGGCCTCTGCTCCAACAACTGAGGCATTGGAAAATTTACGTACTTATGCAAAAATGCATGAAGCAAAACCCGGTGATGTTTATTTTGTGGAACCTTATTTACAAGATATTCGCAAAAAGCTAAAACCCGATTTTATCCTTATGTTAGGAACACCTATTTTTATGGAATAATTTTATAGTAAAGGAGTCAAAAAATGACATGGACAACAGAAAAAATAAAACAACTGAAAAAATTATGGTCTAAGGGCAAAAGTACCGTTGAAATCGGAAGAGAACTCGGTATATCCAAAAATGCCGTTGTGGGAAAAGTGCATCGTTTGGAATTAAATGCCAGACCCTCCCCTATCAAAAAAGAAACTGTCAAAAAAACAGTTAAGAAAAAAGAAGTCAAGCAAGAAAATGTATCCTTAATGGATTTAAAAATGAACTCTTGCCGTTGGCCGATTGGTGACCCGAAAGATGCCGATTTCCATTTTTGTGGAAAAGATACCGTTACCGGAAAACCGTATTGCAGTGAGCATTGTAAAATTGCCTACACATCATTAAAAGAACTGGCCAATCAAAATAAAAAAGATGCCATTATGATTAATAAACCGGCCCCAAGTGTTTCAGAACCGGCACCGACAAAAGAAACACCAAAAGTATCCGGCACTAAAAAAGAAACGGCGAAAAAAGAAACAGTTAAAAAGGAACCTGCTAAATCTGTAACAAAAAAAAGCACGGATAAAAAGCCGGCAAAATCTACCTCAACTAAAACAGCTAAAACAACGAAGAAAAAATAATGACAGACTCACATACGATTTGCCTTGTAGATGGTTCAGGATACATTTTTCGGGCGTTTTATGCCCTGCCCCCTATGACCAGAGGGGACGGCACTCCCGTTAATGCCGTTTACGGATATGTCAATATGTTAATGAATCTCATCAAGGAAAACGCATGTGAACACATTGTCGTGGTTTTTGATGCCAAACGTAAAAATTTCCGGAATGATATCTTTACGGCCTATAAAGAAAACAGAAAAGAAACCCCTCCTGAATTAGTTCCACAATTTCCACTTATTCGAGCGGCAACTGAGGCATTTAATATTCCATGGATTGAAATGGAAGGATATGAGGCCGACGATTTAATTGCAACCTATGCCCGTATTGCGACAGAAAAAGGGTGGCACGCTCGTATCATTTCCGGCGATAAAGATTTAATGCAGTTGATGACCCCGACTGTATCCTTGTATGACCCACTGAAACGCAAACAACTGACGAATGAAGATGTTATTGCTAAATTCGGCGTCGGACCAGACAAAGTCATTGATGTTCAATCTTTGATGGGAGATTCAACAGATAATATTCCGGGGGCTAGTGGTATCGGTCCCAAAACGGCAGCAGAACTAATTAATACATTCGGCAGTTTAGAAAATCTGCTCAATAATTTGGAAAAAATCCCACAACCCAAAAGACGTGAAGGGTTAATTAGGGATAAAGAACAAGTGTTAATGTCTCAAAAATTGGTCAGCTTAGATAAATATGCGCCGGTTAATGAGAATTTATCCGTTTTTGAAGTGAAACAACCAAACTATGAAACGATTGTGTCTTTTTTAAGTCAAAATGATTTCAAATCTTTGATTGATAAAACAAAAGCATGGGCCGCCACACAAGGATATCGTATTGAAGGAAATAGTGAAAATAAACCAATCCAAGTACAATATGAGTGTATTCAAACGGTAGACGAATTAAAAAAATGGATTGATAATATTAAAAAGCATAAAGCGGTTGCCATTGATACGGAAACCAATTCGCTCAACCCGTTTGAAGCCGATTTGGTGGGTTTTTCCTTAAGCTATGAAATCGGAAAAGCGTGTTATGTTCCCTTACGTCATGGAGGGGAGGAAACGGGGGAACCGGCTGACTTATTTAATTTTGCAGCCACCTCTCGCCCGAAACAAATTCCCGTTAAAACGGCGATGGACTTATTAAAGCCGATTTTGGAAGATGACCATATTTTAAAAATCGGTCATAACATAAAATATGATATGCACATTTTATCCCGTGAAATCGGTGCAAATTTCAAAATAGCCCCCATTCAAGATACCATGTTGATGAGCTATGCTTTAAACGGGACAAAACATGGC
>JAFXFY010000239.1 GCA_017513365.1 Alphaproteobacteria bacterium
GTTTTCTTTTTGCTCATGTCTTCCGCCTCCTCCGTGAAATGCCGACTTGTACCCAGTTTTATTTATTGTATAGTATTTACCTGCAAAATAAAAGAGATTTTTTCCGGTGCGCGCTGTTTTTTTGCAATAACAATACATAAATGGCCAAGCACCCGAGGAAACCCATAACGGTGGCTTTGCCGACATCTGACGGTTTTTCAGCGCGTCCCGATAACACGACGGCACCTTCAATACCGATAAAGGCCCACAATGTCACCAACATCGTACTTTTGATTTGGCTGTCTAAAGCACCTAAGCCTTTATGTCCCATGACGGTTTCACCCCAAAAATCAAAGTCAAATTTATCAATATTAAACACGAATGCCGTAATAATGATGAATAAGACCAACGGAACCAATTTAGCAATGGTGGCGATTAAGTTAATAACGGCGGCTTGTTTGACGCCTCTTAGTACCAACCAGTTAAAGCCCCAAATTAAAATAGACCCACCGATAATTGAGTTGAGGTTATTGCCCCCTGTGAACATATGCGGAAAGAAATAATTGAGGGCATCCATGGTAATGACGGCGTACCCGACATTTCCGAAAATTTGACACAGCCAATAACTCCACCCGATATTAAAGCCCATATAGGACCCAAACCCTTCACGAGCATACATATAAATCCCGCTGGTGAGATTCGGCTTTGCATCGGCTAAAATCCGGAACGTATTGGCGATAAAGAACATACCGATACCGGTAATAATCCACGCTAAAATCACCGCTCCGACCGACGCACTTTGGGCCATGTTTTGAGGCAGTGAAAAAATACCACCGCCGACCATAGAGCTGACCACAATGGCGGCCAATCCCAAAACACCGAGTTTTCCCGTCGTGGTCATGGATTTTTTTGTTTTATTTTTTATCATTTTTTATTCCTTTATATCAAAAAGGCAAAAGGGGGATTTGCCCAAAATGATTATTTTTTCAGCTCTACAACCGGTGCGAATTCAAAATTCAAAAAGCCCAGAGCCGTTAATGAATAACCGAATTCTTGTTCAATATTCACATAATTGTGGAAAAATTGAAAATCGGAGTGTTGTTCAACGCCCCGCAAATCCAATTCATGTTGCAGTGATTTTTTTAGCCACATTTCGGCGTGTGCTTTAGCAATATCATCATCAATATAGGTGTCAAAATATTCTACATATTCGGCAGCCCATCCTCCGATAAATTTACCATTCTTTTTTCCCCAAGCAATACCTACACCGGTGGCAATGGCTTTGTGTTCATCACGTCTGGCACCATTACCGGCCATAATGACCTCTAGCACAGCCCCGTGTTTAAATGTGTGAGCCACCTTGTCAACCGGCACGATATTATCAAACAATTCCGGTGGCAAAACGGATGTGTATGGCACAACGTTAAAGTCTTGGATTTTGGCTTCAGTTAACGCACTGTCATAACAAAATGTTTCAAATGGTTGAGGCGGAATCCCGTCATTGGCTTGACCGGCACCACCTGTGTGAAACGCTAAAGTCGGATATCTTGTTCCTAATTGCATAATAAAATCTCCCTTGTTAAAAATCATAGCACAATTGCTACTTATCTTGAAAATAGGTGTTTTATTCGTTGTTGACAATTGACCCATAAGTATAACTTTCATTTGACAAACGGTGGGAAAATAGATATCCTATACAAAAAGGAGAAAATATGTTAACAGTAGGTTGTCATTTATCGGCGTCCAAAGGATACTTGGATATGGGACGCCAAGCGCAAAAAATCGGAGCGAATACGTTTCAATTTTTTACCCGTAACCCTCGGGGTGGTTCGGCCAAAGATATTAACCCGCAAGATGTGAGCGATTTTTTGACATTTGCAAACGAACACCATATCGGCAATTTGTTGGCTCATGCGCCTTATACGCTCAATGCATGTAGTGCGGATGCCAAAACCCGAGAATTTGCCGAAATGGTTATGGCGGACGATTTACGACGTTTGGAATATACACCGAACAGCCTGTATAATTTTCATCCCGGCTCTCATGTCGGGCAGGGTATGGAAAAAGGTATAGGGATGATAGCTGATTTGTTGAATGATATTATGACGCCCACTCAAACAACGACGGTTTTGTTGGAAACAATGTCCGGCAAAGGGTCCGAAGTTGGTAGTCGGTTTGAAGAACTCGCCGAAATTATTTCTCGCACAAAATTATCCGATAAAATAGGGGTATGTATGGATACATGCCATGTGTATGATGCCGGATACGATATCGTGGGTGATTTAGACGGTGTGTTGACCGAATTTGATAATATTATCGGACTTGATAGATTGCGGGCCATTCATATTAACGACAGTAAAAATCCGTTTGCTTCCCACAAAGACCGTCACGAAAAATTGGGTGAGGGCAGTTTGGGGTTAGATTTTTTTGAACGCTTGATTAACCATGAAAAATTACGGCATTTGCCTTTTTATTTGGAAACGCCGAACGAATTGGATGGATATGCCAAAGAAATTGCATGGTTAAAATCGGTTTATCGGGGGTAATATGACGCCAGAGGAAATTAAACAAACAGCAGGTTTTTTGCTGAATAAAATTTCGGAAAAAGCCTCATCAGCCAATGAAATCATTAACCGCTATACCGAATCGCATCGCTATATTGTAGGGGATGACAGACGTGATTTGTTGGAATTGGTGTGGGGGGCACTGCGTCATTACGCCAAACTGACATATTTGTATCCAAATCACAGTTGGGAAGAACGCTTAGACCATTTGTCAGATTTGCAAATCACGGACGATATGCCCGATTGGGTTAAATGGGAAGCGCCCGAGTGGATTGTATCCCATGTACCGGAGGCCGATAAAGAATTACCTGCCCAAAATGGTATGGCACCGATTTGTTTGCGTGCTTACGGTAATCGGGATAAGGTATTAGAAGATTTAAAAGCCGAAGGCTTACCCGTTCGTCCGGCCGATCAATCTCCATTTGGGATTATTTTGGAAAAACACGCCAATTTGTCTGCTACAAAAGTGTATAAAAAAGGTCTTGTAGAGGTGCAAGATGAAGGTGCTCAATTGGTGTCTATGGCTATCGGTGTCAAACCCAAAGATGATGTGTTTGATTTTTGTGCTGGTGCTGGTGGTAAATCTCTTATCTTAGCTCAACTGATGCAAAATCGGGGCTTTATTTTGGCCTATGATGCCTCACCAAAACGCCTGACAGAACTGGTAAAGCGGGCAAGACGGGCTGGTATTTCAATTGTAAAAACAGTGCCAAGATTACCTGAACCTCATAAAAAATTTGATCATGTGGTGGTAGATGCCCCGTGTTCAGGGACGGGAACGTGGCGTAGAAATCCGGATATGAAATGGAAATTAACGCCCAGACAGTTGGAACAGCTGACTAAAAAACAAGCTGACATTTTGCATACGGCCGAAGAATATGTCAAACCGGGGCATTATTTAACGTATATTACATGCTCAATTACATTGGATGAAAATGAACGGCAAGTAGAAAATTTCTTGACCTCTCATCCACGTTATCATGTCATTCACCAAGAGCGCCTTTCTCCGTGGCGCACGAATACGGACGGCTTTTTTATATGCATTATGCAAAAATCGTAACGTTAGTTAAGTTATGCTGTTTAATTTATCCCACTGCCTCTTTTATCCGTGCCACCATGCCGGCAAAACCATTTCGGCGGGTAGGGGATAGGTGTTCGGACAATCCCAATTCATTAAAAATGCCCTCAATATCTAATGCTTTGATATCATCAGTGGTTTTATCATTTACCAAAAGCCATAAAATGGCCTCTAACCCTCTGACAATGTGGGCATCACTGTCCATTTTAAACAAGTGCTTGCCATTTTGTTCAGTGTGTGAAATCCACACTTGAGACATACATCCTTCCACCTTATTCGTGGGGATTTTTTCCTCTAATGGCATGGGAGGAAGTTGTTCGCCGAGCTCTATCAGATAGCGATACTTATCCTCCCAATCCGTCAGATATGAAAAATTATCAATTAATTCCTCAGGGGTCATTTTATTTTACCTGTGCTTCCGATAAAGTGGCCGCAGGTGTTTCGCCATTAGCCGGTTTATCCGATTTAACTTGGATATTTTCAATACGGATATTTTGGGTGGGAGCAGGTGATTGTGTTTGAGGCATTAAGATTTCCTGTCCATTAATGGATATTTTATTGGCACTATAGTCAATTTTAAATGTATCAACACTTTGCCCTTCGGTATTCGTTGTACGTTTAGTCGTATCTAAAAATGGCCTTAAAAATTCTAACATCCCCGGTTGTTGTACACAAGCCGCCGGCATAGGCATATCCGGTGTCATTTGTTCTAATGCTTTGGCACAAGCCTCTTTATCTGCCGGTTGTGGTGCTGGAGATAATGCATCAAAATTCACCACACGAATTTCCCCATTAATGGCTATAGCTGTTCCTTCCGGTTTTATCGTGCCACTGACAGCGATTGTCCCCTCTTTGAAAATTAAAGAGATATCTTCCACATTAATGCTGATTTTTTGTGCTAACTGATTGTATAAATCAAATAATTGTTTTTCTAAATCGGCACCCTCCGGTGTTTCGGGATTTTCCAATTCCTCATATTTTTCGGATAATTGCATATAGGAAATAATATCCGCTTTTTCTAAACCGTTCAAAGACACATTGGCATTGATCGTTGTGGGCAGTGTTGGCATATTCGGTACTTTTATATCCGAAATACGCATAGACATATTAAGATGATCGTCAAATATGACAGAGTCTTCTATCGTACCGGTTATTGGTTCCGTTCCAAGTAAGGGGGAGGTAATCGCAAAAGCCGGTATCATTAAAGAAGCCGTCGTTTTTTCGGCATTTAAAGCTTGCATGATTTCAATGCCGGTTTGGTCTGTTCCCGTGATTTGGGTGTCATAACTGATTTTTGGGATAGTCAACTCAAACATGGGTGTTTTTATGTTGATATCCAAAACATCTGATATGGAGGCCACATCCATTTTATTATTTTGAGGGGCTACCATAGAATCGGCAACAATTGACCCAATACTTAAGGATAAGTCCGTATCTTTAATGATGATATCTGTTGCCTTTAATGACGAGTTAGTCATTAAGGATAAATCCGGCACCCATGAGATAGTATGTGTATACTCATCTACTGTAATTTGAGGATTTGGGAAATTGACACGAACTATTTCCGCCCAATTTACCCAAGATTCTGATGTAATTTTATATTGTTTTTTACCGTTAAAGTCCGCAATTCTGACCAATCTTAAGTCATGTTTGGGTTCTTCTTTATCATTAGGATTTTCAAAGGTAATAATAAAGTCATTTCCATCTGCTTTAACATCTACTCGGATGAGTTCATCTAAATTTTGATAATATAAAAACGTTTCGGCGGCTGATAAAATTTGTTCTTCTTCTAATGTATACATTTTAGCA
>JAFXFY010000240.1 GCA_017513365.1 Alphaproteobacteria bacterium
TCTCAAAAAGCCATTAATGATGCCACCGAAAATCCAAAAGAAAAATTGTATTGTATCTATGTGGCAATTGGTCAAAAACAATCTACGGTGCGTGATATTATGCGTGTGTTGCAAGAAAAAGGCGCCATGGAATATACGACAATCGTATGCGCAACGGCGGCCGACAGTGCTTCCTTGCAATACTTGGCACCGTATGCCGGTTGTACCATCGGGGAATATTTCCGTGATAACGGGATGAATGCGATTGTGTTCTATGATGATTTATCTAAACATGCCGTGGCTTATCGTGAGATGTCCTTGTTGTTGAAACGTCCGGCCGGTCGTGAAGCTTACCCTGGGGACGTGTTCTATTTGCACTCTCGTTTATTGGAACGTGCCGCTCAATTGAATGAAGAAAAAGGCGGTGGGTCGCTGACAGCCTTGCCTGTGGTTGAAACGCAAGAAGGGGATGTGTCTGCCTATATTCCAACCAACGTAATTTCTATTACGGATGGTCAGATTTTCTTAGAAAGTGCTTTGTTCCACCAAGGTGTCAAACCGGCTATTAACGTTGGTTTGTCTGTGTCCCGTGTGGGGTCATCGGCTCAAACAAAGGCGATGAAAAAAGTGGCCGGTACGTTGAAATTGGATTTGGCTCAATACCGTGAAGTGTTGTCTTTCTCACAATTTGCTTCTGATTTGGATCCGGCAACGCAAGCTTTGTTAAATCGTGGTTCCAGATTGACAGAAATGATGAAACAAAAACAATATATGCCTCTGACGATGGCTCAGGAAGTTGTGTCCATTTTTGCCGGTGTGAACGGATATTTGGACAAAGTAGATGTGAAAGATATTTCCCGTTATGAAGCCGAACTTCAAGAAAAAATCAAAATTGAAGGGGCTGAAATTATCGGGGAAATTGAAAAGACAAAAGATTTGTCCGAAGATAATAAAGAACGTTTGCACGCTTTTATTAAAAAATTCACAGATGATTTTGTCGGTGTTAAATCAGAGGAAGAAGAATGAGTTCTTTAAAGAAAATTTCCGATCGGATTAAGACGATTTCTTCAACGCATCAAGTGACCGCATCTATGAAAGTGGTGGCTGTGTCCAGACTTAAAAAGTTGCATGAAAACTTTTTACAGACGGGTGCTTATACGTTGGAAATTCGTCGGATGATTCGTCGGTTGATTCGGTCTATTTCCTATCGGCAAGAGGCTTTAACCGAACAAGGCAGTTCCGAAATTTTACCAATTCCGGCTTTGTTAAAGGGAAATGGTAAAGATGACCATTATGCCGTTGTGGTGATTACATCCGATGACGGATTAAGTGGGTCTTCTAATATGCAAGTTGTTCAAAAAACCGAAGAAGTGATTAAGTATTTGGAAGAACAAGGCAAAAAAATAACCTTAGTTTGTTTTGGTACACGGGGCGGGGATATTTTGCGTCGTCAATATCCGAATATGCGCATTCAGGTTGTGAAGCGTAAAATGCATACCAGTGCGGGACCATATTTAGATGCTGAACGTATGGCAATGACCTTAATCAGTGCGTTTGGTAAAGACCAATTTGATGTATGTTTATTCGTATATAATGAATTTAAATCCGTTGTATCTCAAAAACCGACGATTGAACAAGTGATACCGAATAAATTGTTTTCCGAAAAAAATCCATGGCAATTTTTAATTGATACCAATGATGCCGATTATATTACACGCGATGCCATGGGACAAAAGAAAATTAATTTGCATAAGTCCGAATTCTTGACAGCTTTTGGTGGTGTCGGGATGTTATCGCCGTTAGGGGCAATTGATAGAGATGAAATTTTATTACCGCCGACCAGAACGCCGGATAAATATGATTATGATCCATCGGATTTACAAATTTTAGAAAATGTTTTGCCGCAATATATGGTGTCTTATATGTGCCGTGTGTTATTGGAAACAGAGGTTGCAGACAACGCCGCCCGTTTGATGGCTATGGATAATGCTACCCGTAATGCCGGTGAAATGTTAAAAGGTTTACAAAAACAATATCGCAGAACCAGACAAAGTAAAATCACAACCGATTTGATTGAAATTGTATCCGGTGCGATGAGTGAACAGTCTTAAGAAAATAATAGGTGTGAAGATGATAAAAATAAAAGAAAATGACATAAAAGCTCAAGGCGAAATTATCAAGGTAACAGGTTCCGTTGTGGATGTGGCATTTGATGAACGGTCTATGCCTCGTATTTTTGATGCGCTTGAAACCGAAAATAACGGTAAACGTTTGGTGTTAGAAGTGGAACAACTTTTGGCCGGTAACATAGTGCGTTGTTTATCTATGTCCGATACGGATGGTTTAATGCGTGGTCAAAAAGTGGTTAATACGGGTAAGCCGATTTCCGTGCCGGTCGGAACGGCAACACTGGGCCGTATTATGAACGTAACGGGGGAACCGCAAGATAACCGAGGTCCTATTGAAACAGAACTGCGTGAAAGTATTCACCGTAATCCGCCAACCTTTATGGAACAAGCCCCGAATACCGAAATTTTGGCAACGGGGATTAAAGTGATTGACTTGCTCTGTCCGTATCCAAAGGGCGGTAAAATCGGTTTGTTTGGTGGTGCCGGTGTGGGTAAAACCGTTATTATTATGGAATTGATTAACAATATCGCTAAAATGCACGGTGGGTTCTCTGTCTTTACAGGGGTAGGGGAACGGTCTCGTGAAGGAAACGATCTCTATACCGAAATGGTGGAATCCGGCGTTATTGATTTAAAAGGGGATAAATCCAAAGCCGCTTTGGTCTATGGACAAATGAATGAAGCCCCTGGCGCTCGTGCCCGTGTGGCTTTAACAGGTCTGACGGTGGCTGAATACTTCCGTGACAATATGGCTCAAGATGTGTTGTTATTTATTGATAACATCTTCCGTTTTACACAAGCCGGTTCCGAAGTATCTTCTTTGCTTGGCCGTATGCCGTCTGCTGTGGGGTATCAACCGACATTGGCAACGGATTTGGGGGCTTTACAAGAACGCATTACCTCAACGAAAAAAGGGTCTATTACGTCTGTCCAAGCCGTGTATGTGCCGGCCGATGACTTGACTGACCCGGCACCGGCAACGACTTTCTCACACTTAGATGCCACAACGGTGCTTTCTCGTTCTATTGCCGAACAAGGGTTATATCCGGCCGTTGATCCATTGGAATCCACATCCCGTATTTTATCTCCGGCCATTGTGGGTGAACGCCATTACAAGGTGGCCTCTGAAGTGGTTCGTATTTTACAAGTTTATAAATCCTTGCAAGATATTATCGCCATTTTGGGTATGGATGAATTGTCTGCCGAAGATAAAAAGACGGTGGCCCGCGCTTGTAAATTACAACGTTTCTTAACCCAGCCGTTCGCGGTTGGTGAAGTCTTTACCGGTAAAAAAGGTGTAACGGTGGATTTACCCGATACGATTGCCGGTTGTGAAGGCATTATCAATGGTGATTATGATGATTTGCCGGAACAAGCATTCTTTATGGTCGGTAAAATTGAAGAGGCTGTTCAAAAAGGAAATGAATTAAAAGCATTAGAAGGAAAAATTAAAAATGCTTGATAATGGAGATACCGCTTCTATTTCTTTGGGGGAACCGGAAAAAGCCCCGACAAACGGCAAAATCAAAGTTCGCTTAATTTGTCCGTTGTATGAGGTATTTGAAATGGAAGCCGACAGTGTTTTATTGCCTGGGGCCGAAGGGGATATTTTAATTTTACCCGAACGGGCACCAATATTTGTGTACCTAAAGGCTGGCCGGATGATTATTTATAATCAAGGGCAAAAACCGATTTCTTACTTTGTATCGGCGGGTGTGAGTGAAGTGCGTCGAAATTTGTGTCCGGTACTTGCTTGGGGGGTACGAGAGGACAAGGTTAATCCCGAAAAAATTGCCGTTCAATTGGCCGAATCCGAGGTGGCACTTGGGGCATTAAAATCCGATATGGCAAAACGTGAAATTATCAGCCGGATTGACTTTTTCAAAACGATTTTAAGATTAATGGATTATCAACCGGCTGAGACGGTAGATAAACCCAAAAGTCGCAAAAAACCATCCTTTAATCCGTATCAATTAAAGGTGGATAAATAACAAAAAAAAGACTCATATTTTCTGAGTCTTTTTTCTTTTTTACTGGGGGGATTGATTTTGTTTTTTGATGTTTTCGTTTATTTCTTCCAAAACCGGCAATAACATATTGACAACGTTTCTGGCAATACGATCTTCTGATGAGCGTGTTTTATAGGCCTTGATAAATTTGAAAATAATATAAATGCCCAAAATTAAAAACAGTATATAAATAATACCTTGTAAAATTGAAGCGGTTGTACGAGCCGCAAAAGACAATGTTGCCGCTTTGGTAGAAGCAGCCATGTGGTCAATTTGAGCCGATACATAAGTAGATACGCCAATTGGAAAAGACATAGCGCGTTCGGCTATTTGAACACGGGTATTGGTGAGGGTTGCCATTTTTTCGGCAGAGGCTACATTAAAATAATGACTCACCCAATTCGGTATTTGCTGATTTACATACCACCCACCGCCATAAACAATACTTAATATCGGTATATAAACGATAAGTGTGAAAAACAATCGTTTGAATTTGTCTTTTACCGTATCTGTTTTTTGAGCAAAGAGGGAGGTTGGGTGAGTCATTTTTTATCCTTTACGCTTGTTTGGCATTTCCGATATTTAAGGCCAACACATTCATCAATTTTTTAAATTGTGCCAATATATTATCGTCTTTTTGGGTCGGTGTCAAGGCTGTAATGGCACTGGCACCGGAAACAATGGATGAAATAACAATCCATAAGTCATTTAAGTGATTAATAATAAAATTTAACATAGTTTTTTCTCCTTTTTTATTTTAAAACTAAATTCATTAATGCCACGCAAATAGCGGTTATGGCGGTGGCGGCCATAATATTTAAAACATTTCTGATAGGAGCCAGTTCTTGACGAGAAATAAAATCCTTGCCGATTTTATCGTATAATATTTGGCAATTTCCTTTCAGTTGAACGGTTCCCATGAAATTAATCAGTTCAGTATGGACATCTACAATTTGTTTTTTGGTACTGCAAACCTCTTTTTTAATATCGGTTAATTGTTTTTGCAGAGTATCTACCTGCGCCATTAATTTTCCGATTTCTAATGTATATTGTGTCATGTTGCGCTTCCTTTAAATGATATCATAAAATAATAAGGACCCGATTTGAGCACACGGAACACCACCATAAGCCCACTTAGGGTGGTCGTTTATATCATGATAATATAATCCGCCGTGTGTGTTGTCTTTTAACAGTCCTTTAACGGCTCTGACCGCAATCCGGTAGCAAATTTGATAAATGGCATCATCAGATGAGTTTATTTCGGGTGTCTCAGAAGGGCGTTCCCAACACTGAAATTGAGCCGGTTTTAAACAGACTTCCCGAATGTTGTTCCCCCACCAAGTATTAATACCATTTTGACTTAACCGAACACGATTTAAGATGGTATTTGCAATGGCTTCCATAACGCTGATGTTTTGATTTTTGGCTTCTCCATAAATGGTTTTTGCCAGTATTTGAATATCTTTATCCATTTAAAACCTCCATTCTTTGTGTGTATTAAAATGCCGATATGTTTGATATCCTATTCGGACCGGTTCACTGAGCAGACATCCGGCAACGGCATCTAAAGCATCATCTTTGCTACGTCCGTTTGGCTTCCATTCTTGCATTTGTTCCAAAAACGGTGTCAGTTTGATACGGTTGTGTGCTTTTAAGGCACGGTTCATTAAAACGACATCAAAGGCTGATAAAATCCGAGATACCTTATTTTGATGTGATGTGTTTTCCAAAACCGCACATGGAATGTGTCTTTTGGCCAATTCTTTTTTTAATAATGCCGGTAAAAATTTACCGATACCGTTGCTTTCCAAATGAACAGCTGTGATGAAATTACGTTTGATAAAATCAGCCACTTTTTCGCATTGGTAGGTAGCAGCCTCTTGATTTTCCGGAACGGTTAAATATTCAATATCATGTAAATAATACAATCCGTTTTCATCCGAAAAAACACAAGCGATAACGCTGTCATCTCCTTTGTCTTTTGTCCCAAAAGCCGGATCCCACCAACACGATACAGATACCAATCGGGTAGGGCCAATAGATAATCGGGCGGTTTCATTGGCTTCTTGGTATACCAGTTCATCTGAATAAAACGATAAATGCTCAGGATTTAATCGGCTATCATTAATGGGAACGGGTTCTAACATCATTTGACTTAAAAATTTATGGTGTCCAGAGCGTTTGCGAATGGACTCAATTTTCGCCGTTGAAAAACGTTCAGGCCAATTTGATTGCCCCTTTTTATTCAAAACGGGAATTTTTAATTGATGCCAACCACTTAAAAAACCACCCGTATCCGTGTTGTAAATTGTATCTGCCGTATGGGGTGTCCCAACATATATCATCATGCCTCCCGGGGTTAACACATAATCCAATTCGGACAGTTTTAATCTTAAATCTTTGCGTTTAGAGGAGTTGTCGCATGTTTTAGGAACCTCAACATCATCACAGATAATTAAATCAGCCCGACATCCGGTAATGTTAGCCATTAACCCTCGGGCCAAGACAGAGGGGTCTCGTAAATCATTGGGGCGTACAATCGTAAACCTGTCCGAAGCCCATTCTTCTTTTTGAGATGGTTTTAATCCTTTTGTCATCGGATGTTTTTCAATAATACGTTTAATGTTTCGGACCATTTTTTTTGCAAGTTCATGATCGGCCGATAAAATTAAAATGCGGGTGTTGGGATTGTGCCATAATATATAGGCACAAAATAAACCGATAATGGTTGATTTTCCCGAATTACGAAAAGCCATCAACAGAGCATTTTTATCCACTTGATTTTGATAAATATCCCATAAAAACGTACACATTTTTTTATGATGTTTAGGAATGCTTAAGCCTTGCATTTGCATCCAAATCCATACGAATTCAATCAAAGTCATCGTTTAAATCCTCCTGTGTGGTCATTGCCTCTTTTGCTTTTTTAAGCCAATCGGATAGAGTGGTATCTGTCGTTGGGGTCGGTGGGTCTTGCGTTAATTTCATCAGTAGCGCAATATGTCCTAAAACGGCTTTACATGCCGAATGATAAGCATTAAATTCTTTGGCATCGGACCAATCTTCTTTGGCCAGAAACGTTTCGTAACTGGCCAAAGCCTGATTTAAATAAGGGCGCAACGTTTGTTTGAGCGTTTGATTGTCGCTCATGTTGTCCTCCTTTATTTGAGCAGTGTGCGTCCTAATCCGTTTGCTATATCGGTTGCACTGTTAAAATAGCCGGCCGTTGTCGTAGCGGCATGTTGACTTAAAGATAACAAATTGCGAGTTTTGGTTTCATCAATTGAGTTTTGTAAGGCCTCTAATGAAATATTGGCACTGGATGTCAAATATTTGTCTTCGGCGTCATGTTCTTTTTTCATTGTATCTAATACAACTTGTCCCGAACCGCTTTGCTGAAGACCGGTTGCTCCTAATTTAGCCTTATAAGCCGATTGTTGTTTCGCCAACAAACTGCGATTTTTGCGTTGTTCGTCCTTTAACGTTAAACTGATTTGTTGTTTTTCTAACTCATACTGTTTTTGAGCAGCAGCATTTGATGCCTTGATTTGTTTTTTTTGTGCATCTGCAGCTTTTTTTGAATAAAATACAGATGCAGCCGTTGTAGCAACGGCAGTAATGGCAGCGACTTCCATAATTAACCTCCTATTTTTAAATCTTGAATAACACTGACAATTTTAAACGGTTTCGGCAAATCGCCGATAATACGCCATGCTGGCTCAGCCGGATTGCGGTTCCACCCAAGCGCTCGAATAACAATATCCGCTGTTTGTTTTTGAACCGAGCTATTTAACGTATATGTATTTAAAGCATATGGCATTTCTTGATGAACACCGGTGCCGGTATCAATTTCCAACGTGCTGGTGTCAACTACACGAAAGCATGCTTTGACTAAGCGATAGGATGATACCGGTGCAATGGCATTTGTGGCTCCAACTGATGGAGGCAGAGGGGATACAATATGTGTATAGCCTAACCCCATTTCCATTGTTTGAGCGGTAATGGGTAAGGATATACTGTCCGATTGTGGTGTTTCATCCGGCAGTACAATCTCATCAGCCATTATTTTAACTGTTCGGTTTATTAGATGAGGTGGTACCGTAAAAATAGAACTTGGTGTATTTGATTGTTGTACAACACAACAGTCGGTATTAAGAGCGTCATCAAATCGTTCTAAATAATACGTTCCGTTTCTTAACACAAGGACATATGTTGATGTTCCGACTAAACAAACAGATAAAAAAGCACCGTTTGTGATTAATTCTGTCCAACTTTGAATGTCTTCACTGCGGAAAGAACACAGCACACCGATATGTCCGTTTTGCATGACAATATAGGCGCAACGGTTGTGTTTGTCATAGGCGCCGTCTACCGGATGGTCAATTAAATGTGATGCCAATAAAGATAAATCGGTTGCTTGATAAGCTTGCTCAATATCAGAAAATAAAAACTCACGAACTTCATGACCATTTGCGGCAACAAAAATAGTGGCTCCATCTACGCCCAGAGGTGGGATATATTTATCCGAACTTGATCCGACTTGTGTTTGGCGGTTCAGTTGAATATTGGTCGGTGTTAACGGATCACCCGATACCATCCATTCAGATGAGGTTGTAAAAATCTGTAAATGACGTCCACTGTAGAGGGCGCAAATAGCATTTAATCCGTCGGCCATAATGGTAAATTCTATGGCATGTGAATCGTATCCGTCGCCCAATTCAAAGTTGGTAATATCACTACTTTGACTGAACCACAAAGTATTGGGTAATTTACGACTGCCTCCAAATACCAAACGGGATTGATAAAAGGCAACACAAATAGGCCATCCATATGTGTCGTTAAAGGCCGGTTCCGAAAAGGAACGTGTGGCCTCCAACGCCGATGAGTTGTCCGCATCTGCCACCAATTTTTTCTTGACTTCTCCTTTGGCTTCGGTCGCACTGGTAATGGCAGTTATTTTAACATATCCATCAGCAATTTTTAATTGTTGACCGATGTGCCTGTTTTCAAAAAAATTACCCGAAGTTGTTAAACTGACCGAACCGGAAACAGCTGAACTTTTTATAGTTATTTCCGGTGAACAAAACTTATGATAAGGGGCTAAAAGACACCCATTTTCCGTCATAAAAGTAAAATCTTTTAATTCCCAACCACTATTGGATTTTTTTAATTGTTTTGGGCAAATATCTGGGTGTGTGAACAACAATGTATCTTCATATTGACACCATCGGATTTGTTTCAGTTGTTTGGCTGTGTAAGGTGTAGATAACTTGACCTTTAATACCTCGTCTTTATAAATTGATAAGGATTGTGGTTCTAAAACAACCAAGTATGGTTCGGTAGCACTATATTGCAAACAGATAAGTTTGCCATCAGATGACAGTGTGTCAATATACTTCAATCCCGGTCTGCGTTTAATACCACCCGTGGGTTCAATAAAGACGTTTTTCAGTTCTAAAGCCCCATTTTCATAGGCCTTTAAATCTACTCGTCCTAATAAATCGTGAGATAATTCACCGGCGGTAAAATTTGTTTTTGCTGTAAAAATACTGGTCATAAACGTACCTCAATTAATGAAAAGTCTTGAAAAGATGGTGGAACTGATTGTTGCGAATCAATGTTTTTGGCACTCGTAAAATCTTTTTCGGCCATACGTCTTAAATGTTCTGTTCGGTTTGTGCTTTCGGTTAAGGGTAAACAAAATTCGGCGGCTAAATAGGAAATGACTAAATGCGAAAAAAACGGTGGAAAATCCAATTCATTCGGTTTGAATAAATAAGTCAGTAATACCGTTTCACTGTCAGTGTGCAATTGGTTTCCTTGAATACGATAATCTAATCCTTTGCCAATGCCGATAGGTCCGGCAGAGATAGCTCGTAAAAAATCATTTGGCAGCGCATAGGCATATTTATAATCTCCCTTTGGTGTTTGTGATAAACGAGCCAATTGCTTTTGAGCTGTGGCAAAACGCCACGGATAAGAGGATAATAATCCTTCAATGACGGGCGTGTATAATTGTTCGGCAATACTGGCTTCGGCACACTTTTCGCCAAATGATGAAATACTTTTGGCACCGATTTTAATCAAGGCTCTGGAACATAAATCAATAGATGAAAAAGGCATGGTATTCTCCATAAAAAAACAGTCAATAAAAACCGGACGGCATACAACCGTCCGGCGGAGTAAAGTAGGAAAACGAAAAATGAATTTAAGCGGCTGTATCGCTTACATCCATTTTAATAACGCCTTTGTCGTCAATTAAACAAGCCCCTTGGCTCATCATATTACCCACAAAGTGTGCGGCATAATCACCATGCCATGTGATATCTGTTTTAATATCTTGACCGGAGGCATGACCAACGGCGGATTTATGATAAATAAAACAGCTGTGAGCCCCATCCGTAGCCGGCAATCCCGTATGCATAATCCAAACGATACCCATCCATTTGCGTGTTTCACTGCCGGTTAAGAACGGATAAGCTTCGCCAACGTAATTGGCATTGGAAAATTCTTCAATGCTCATCAGTTGATTCCATGCATCCGGAGAAAGCAACCCGTATCTTTCGCCATCATCCGGTACATCATTTTTGTTCAATACGGTAAAGGCTTGCATAATGCGTTCTTTTGTTAAGGCGCCTTCTCCAATGGATTGAGTGGCCCCATTTAACGCATTAATGATTAACTCATCTGTTTTGCGTCCCAACGCATAGGCTCCGGCTTGAGCCAATACCTTTCTTTCATCATGGCCTAATTTCAATTCGTCCAAAGAATCCACCCATTGACCGGAATAATAATCCGTGAGTGTACATTCAACCGGTACGTGTGAAATGTCATTTGTGGCAATTTGTTCATTGCGTGTTTTTGTGGAAGCTGTGGCCGTTCCAATGACTTGGAAAGTTGTGCTGGCCCCTTTGATGCCGGATTTGGACCGGACTGTAGATTGCAATTTGGAACCTTGTTGTTGATAAGCGTTATGCACATCGGCTTCAAAATGTTTAATAAAAGAGTTGTCAATTGTTGTTGTCATAAAATATTCCTTTCATTTGTTTAATATCAAAAAAAGGTTTATTTATGGTTGTAAGGAAAAATCCTTGCCGTCATAAACCAAGGGGGATTTACGGGGCTTAAAAAAA
>JAFXFY010000241.1 GCA_017513365.1 Alphaproteobacteria bacterium
TTCCAAGCCGGCTGATATCGGTATGCCTTGATCGAGCAGCTTCACCATAGACAGCGGCTTCTGCTTGAATTTGGGCTTGACGTCTGGCTTCTTCTGCCTGTTCCTCAGCCAATTGTTCATTCATGTTTGCAATAGCTTGAGCCGTTTTTTGCTCAATTTCATCACTGGCTTGTTGAGCTCGTTTTTGGGCTTCTAAATCAAGGTTTATTTCTTCGCTCATTGTTGCTCTCCTTTTTTTCTGTCAATCTTTCTTACAGTATACGGTAAAAATATTAAAATGTCAATACTAAATGGATAATTTCTTTAAGAACTTTCCAATTTTTTGATTTTCTTCAATGGCTTGTTGAGGGGTTAAAACAACCTCTCCCTCCTTGTTTGTTGTAATAATCGGAGAAAACCACGCTGGATTTGTGATTAAAATTTCCCATGCTTTTTTTTGATCTTTACGGCACATATTGAAATAATTTTGCATCATTCTTTGGGCATCAATGGCAAAGCCTTGCTCTTTTACTGGCGTAGCATAAGCTAAAATAGTTGCTTTTTCGTCGGCTTCTTGTTGTTGGATTTGTTGTAAAACTTCCAATGCCTTTGCTCTGGCTTGTTGAGCTTGTATAGCCAGTTGTTCTGCCTCTTCTTCGTTGGCAAAAGACAAATACTCTAAAATTAAATTTTTCCAAAATGGTTGATTTTCATAGTTTTTTTCAACAATCATTAAGGCATTTTTGACCTCAACTTTATCAATGTCTTTGACACCCATCAAATAAGAAATAATGTTGGCAGCTTCTTTGCGTACTTTTGGATAATCCATTGTGTTTGCGGAAAGACCGGAAATGTCTACGGTCAATGCCGGTGCCTCGGTTAAAACGGTCCGTTGTGCGTAAAGTGTTTGATAAATAGTAAATAATTTTTCTTTTGCACTCATATTTTTTACTCCTGAATAATTAAAATCTGCTGTCATTATAGCATATTTTTTTCAATAATCTAATAAAAAAGTGTTTTTTTTTGAAAAAAGTATGTTATAATAAAAGAAAAACCCGTTTTTTTGTGAGGTGTCCCATGAAGAAAATCTCTGGTGTAGCTTTTATTTTATTTTTAAGTGTATTGTTTCCGTTAACAGCAATGGCAGAGGCAAGTGTCAGTTTTGCTCAAACCGTCAAAGATATGGGGGCAAATTTTTGTTGGTTTTGCCCGATATTTGGAACGTTGTTCGATGCCATGAATGATATTGCAACCACAATTTCCAGGGATATGTCGCAAACGTTTTTGGCTGTTATGGGGGTGGCATTGTTATTTTCTATCGGGTTTAAAACGGCAAAAATGCTAACTTCATTGCAAGCAGTTGATTTAATGCAATATTTAACGGATATGTTCCGTCATCTGGGACGGGCCATTATTGCATCGGCCTTTTTGTGGGCGTCTTTATCTATTTTTACATATGTTATCTCTCCGTTTTTAACGATGTCGTTATCCTTGTCTACAACCATTTTGAATACGGCTGATATTACGGCAACCATTACACAAGCCGCTCAAAAGGCGGAAATTGATGACGACCTTAAACAAAAAAAAGAAGGTGGGGGAACGATTTCAGTTTACAATGTTTGTAAGGCGGATGATGATAATGCGGCACCTTTGCTGATTGCTGAACAACAAGCTCTTGATAATGGAACGGCCCCTCAAAAGGCTTTTGCTCCCAGCGTTAAAGCCGCATTGATGTGTTTGTTAAGAACGGTTTCGGCTTCGTTGATTACCGGTATGGCAATCGGGGCAACAATTTTTAATTTTGGGTGGATAGATCGTGTTATGGTCGTTTTTCCGAATTTGGTGGCGGTTTTTGTTGGTTTCTTAATAGTACTTGGTCATTTGCTGATTTTTGTGGCTGTGCCATTTAAGTATATTGATTCTATGATACGGATGGCGTTTGTGTGTGCTTTGATGCCGTTGTGGATTATTTTATGGGTATTTGATGCCACCAAAGGATATACGAAAAAGGCGTGGGAGATGTTTTTAAGTACATGTGCCATTTTTATGTGTATGTCCGTTGTGTTGGTTTTGGTGATAAAATTGATTAACGCCGCATTTCCGCCAGAAGTTTTAGGAGAAACAATTGATTACTTAGTGAATGGCAATATATTGAAGGCACTGGAGGTTTTTCAAGTTTCGCTTAAGAACTTATTGGTAACAATCGTTATGTGTTTTACCGGTTATAAAATGTTGGGTACAGCTACGACATTGGCCTCCAGCTTTATCGGTACTATTCCGAATTTAGGAGTGGGAGATTCAATGGCTCAAGCAACGCTTAAGGCTGGTAAAACAGCTGGAGTTTGGGGGGGCGCCGGTGCTATGGCCGCTGGACGTGGAGCTAAAGCTGGTTTAAATGCCATTAAACCGGGATTGGGGGATAAGGCAGCCTCTGCTCTTACCTCTTCTACTGCAAAACGAGTAGCTCTTGGTGTTGCAACATTTGGTAATAGTGAAGTTGCTTTAGGGTTGATGAAGGCCGGAAAAGGAGCAGTCAATGCCTATAAAAACAGATATGCCAATGCACCAAGTCCTAAGATGGGGACAAAAGGTACCGATATGGGGGTGAATACCTCTGCTATGGGATTGACGGGAACAAAAACGTTTAATACAACCAATAATGGTGTGACGGAAAGTCGGACACAAAAATCCTATCGTGATGCTGAGGGCAATAAATTAACACAAACATTTGATAAAAAAGGTAATTTACGCGGTGAGTCTTTGACACGTAAAGATGGTTCTACGATGAATAAGTTGTATGATGCCAAGGGTAATCCAACTTTAGAAATTATGAAAAATAAAGATGGATCAACTGTCAGACGACATTATAATCAAGACGGATCTATTGATACAACGGTCAAAGATGCCAATAAAAATACCATCTCTACAACCAAACAACAAACGGATGGCAAAGGGAATATCGTGTCCGAAACGACAACGGATAAAAATGGCAGAACAACAACTCGTTTTGATGAAAAAGGCAATGTTGTATCTGAAACAACGGCGAATAAAGATGGTAGAACAACAACTCGTTTTGATGAAAAAGGCAATGTTGTATCTGAAACAACGGCGAATAAAGATGGTAGAACAACAACTCGTTTTGATGAAAACGGTAAAGTTCGTTCCGAAGTGCATCGAGACACAAATGATAATGTTGATACCAAAAAATACAACGCATCCGAACAACTGGTTTCTGAAAGTCATAGAGATAAAGACGGTAAAGGCAGTGATTCCACTCACCGTTATGATGCCGATGGTAAGTACTATGGTACGGATATTAAATATACTGACGGTGCGGAACGGGCTATCTTGCGTGATGAAAAAGGCAATATTACTGGTATTACGCAAATTAATAAAGATGGTAGTGCTTTTGATACCGAATTCAAAAACGGTCAAGCGGTCAAA
>JAFXFY010000242.1 GCA_017513365.1 Alphaproteobacteria bacterium
TACAAGGCGATCAAACACGCCCCACCTCTGACCGAGCTAGAGAATCCTTATTTAATTTGCTGGATAACCACCTACGACGAACGGGGCAAGGGTGGAACGATATTACTTTTGCCGATGTTTTTGCTGGTACGGGAGCAGTTGGTGTGGAAGCTCTTTCTCGGGGGGCCAAACACGTTTTCTTTTTTGAAAACAATATGTTGGCAACAAAATGCCTTAAAAACAATACGAAAGAGATATCGGGCTTGACTATTATGGGTGATGCATTAAAACCCATAAAATCTAAACCCATACAGATTATTTTTATGGACCCGCCCTATGCAAAAGGATTGTGGGAACAAGCTTTACCGGCTTTTCATCGGGCAGGGTGGATTGATGATAATACCTTAGTAGTCATTGAAACGGATAAATCCGAAAAAGCCCTTACTCCACAAGGATTTACCGAACTTGACAGACGCTCTTACGGGCGTAATACCTTTATGTTTTTAAGGTTGAATCAAGACTAAAAGAATGCCCAAATTATTTATTTCTTGCCAGGCCTTTGAAAAAAAGGTATCCTAACTCTATCACTAAACATAAAGGAGAGTTTATCATGCAACAAATGTCTAACGCCCTACGTTTTTTATCCGCCGATATGATTGAAAGGGCTAAATCCGGACACCCCGGCATGCCGTTAGGAATGGCGGATATTGCCACCGTTTTGTGGACAAAATTTATGCGTTTTGATGCATCAAATCCATTATGGCATGACCGAGACAGATTTATCCTGTCCAATGGTCACGGGTCGGCCCTTATGTACAGTTTATTGTACGCCTTAGGATATCCCGACATTACAAAAGAAGATTTACAAAATTTCAGACAGTTAGGTTCTCCCACAGCCGGTCATCCGGAGCATGATTTGTTGCAAGGTGTGGACTACTCTACCGGTCCGTTAGGGCAGGGGATTGCTGCCGGTGTCGGTATGGCCTTAGCTGAACGCATGATGAATGCCAGATTTGGTGATGATTTAGTCAATCATAAAACGTATGTATTTGTGGGCGATGGTTGTTTGATGGAGGGCATTTCAGAAGAAGCCATTTCTGTAGCCGGTCATTTAGGGTTGAATAAATTAATCGTCCTGTGGGATGATAATGAAATCACAATTGATGGCAGTACTTCTGTTGCAACATCAACGCATATGAAAATGCGGTTTGAAGCAAACGGATGGCGTGTTTTATCGTGTGATGGACACAATTTTGAGTCTATTGAAATGGCCTTAGAGCAAGCTCAAGAGGCTGATAAACCGGTTTTAATTGATTGTAAAACAACAATAGGGTGGGGGGCTTGTGAAAAAGCAGGCACCCCTAAATGTCATGGTTCGCCCTTAGGGGCAGATATCATTGCCCAAATGCGTCAAGAGCTCGATTGGCCCCATGAACCATTTGAAATTCCCGCCGATATTTTAGAAGGGTGGCGTTTGGCTGGTATCAAAGGGGAGGGTACTCGGCAACAATGGGAATATCGCCTAAATCATCATCCGCTCAAGAATAAATTTTTGTCAGCAATGGCTGGGGATTTACCAACCGAATTGACGACTCAACTGCACACCTTTAAAGAACAATTGATTAAAGAAGCTACACCAATGGCAGGGCGTAAAGCGTCTCAAAAAACACTGGAAAAGTTAATGGAAATAATACCCAATCTTATTGGCGGTTCGGCTGATTTAACGGCGGCAAATTATACAAATACACCGCAAACAGTGGCAATTACACGGTACAATTACGGTGGTAATTATATTAATTACGGTATTCGTGAGCACGCTATGGCGGCCATTATGAACGGGATTGTGGCACATGGCGGATTTATTCCGTATGGCGGAACATTCTTATCTTTTGTGGATTATATGAAACCAGCTGTACGGTTAGCCGCTTTAATGAATTTACGTGTTTTGTATGTTCTGACACACGATTCTATCGGGGTAGGGGAGGACGGCCCCACTCACCAACCGATTGAACAACTGGCAATGCTCAGAGCAACACCGAATGTCTTAACATTCCGGCCGGCAGATGGTGTTGAAACGGCAGAATGTTATGAAGCGGCATTATCTCATCAAGGCCCGTCTGCTTTCGCTTTATCACGGCAAGAATTGCCTGCTTTACGTCAAA
>JAFXFY010000243.1 GCA_017513365.1 Alphaproteobacteria bacterium
ATCCACCAACATCTTAGCGTTTTCGGGGATATACTCCACCAACTGGGCGGAATCCACGATATGACGTTCCCATATATCCGGTATTGTTGAAGGCGCAATCAAATTAACTGTTCGTTGCCATTTTAACACTAAATCGGCAAATTTTTGCAATTCTGATTGTGATTTTTGCAATATTTCTTCAAATTGTTTCACGTGAAACACTCCCTTTTACAAAAAATTGGCAAATTGTTTCACGTGAAACATTCATTCTAGATAAAAAAAGTACATTTTTGATAAATTGTTTCACGTGAAACATTCTCCTTTCGTGATTTTAATATAAAAAAATGATATTTTGTTTCACGTGAAACAAAATATCGCATATTCAAATTAAATGCAAGCAAAAAATTAATCAAAAATAAATTTTATTTGTGAAGTATGTGAACAGGCATTTTTGTTTTGCCCTTGTCCATTTATGTTAATTTCTTTAGCCCCTACCCCACTAGAAAACAAACGTTTACAAAGTTCTTGCTCAACCCCGGTTAATTCAATATAAAAACGATTATTCCCGATATGGCCTATATTATAATGATAAGGACGAAAAGGATTGCCTGAAATATCAGAAGTCCCCACTCTTGTGTAATTTCCCATATATTTAATCTTGATTATAGCTGCATTTTGAGATAACGCTTGTATAATTTGCGTATATCTTAAAGCTTTCATCCCTTGATTAACAGAAGATACACTCTCTTTTGTCATAGCACCACCGACAGCACCACTTCCAAGCAAATCCAACATTTGAGCGGACGCCGAAAAAGCGATACTACACGCGAACACACCAAAAACTTTCACAATATTATTTACTTTCATCAGGCACAATCCCCCATAAGTTATTTTTAATTCCTTTAACAAATTCAATATGTTGTTGTTTTTCCTCATCACTCACTTCAAATACTCGAGCCTCATGAAAAACTCGCTCAGTTAAAGCAATTGTTTCACTTTGAACTTCTTTAACTGCTTGTGTTTTTTGAGCCAAAACTAATCCCGGTTCACGACCACCAAGCAACTCTAAATACACCTCAGCCAACAATTCACTATCCAATAACGCCCCATGCAAGGTACGGCTAGTGTTATCTACGCCAAAACGCTTACACAATTCATCCAAATTCACACGAGAACCAGGGAATTTTTTACGGGCAATAATCAGTGTATCCACTACCCTATCATAAGAAAGTTGTGGTTTATCGGCAAAAGACAGTTCTGCATTCAAAAATTTCATATCAAATGCAGCATTATGAATAACCAGTTTAGCATCGTCCCCAATAAACGCCAAAAAATCATCGGCAATATCTTTAAACACCGGTTTGTCAGACAAAAATTCCTCAGTTAACCCGTGAACAGCTATCACTTCCTCACTCATTGACCGCATCGGATTAATATATTGATGGTATGTACGCCCTGTTGGTAAGTGATTTTCAAGCTCCACACATCCAATTTCAACAATTTTATCGCCATTAAACGGGTCAAGCCCAGTCGTTTCTGTATCTAAAACAATTTCACGCATGTTCTATCCTTTCATTATAACGGCAGTATAGCAGATTTTATTCCCTTTGACAAGAAAAAGAGTGGATAACAGCCGTGAAAGAGTGGATAACCGAATGAATAGACCTCTACATAAAAAGATTCAAAAAAGTTATTAAATTTTATAAAAAAATTACACACATCTATTTATGTGAACTTATAAGGAGTCTATCAAAATTTGAAGACCTCTTAAAGTGTTTGTTTAATACGAGTCGTGTTTTTTTAAGATTCGTGTCAATCAAAAAGTATAAAAACTTATCCCCATTATCCACCGCCTTATATACTATTATATATTTATTATATTTAATTGGGAAAGTTGCTGTGGATTAATTTTCATGGCATTTTAAACTTGTCATGGACGGTGAAATATGGTATGCTCGGCAAAACAAACATAAAGGAGATTTGAAATGTTGAAAGTCTATAATACAAAAACACACTCTGTACAAGAATTCATTCCATTGGTTGATAAGCAAGTCAAAATGTACGGATGTGGTCCAACTGTTTATAATTTGGCTCACATTGGTAATTTACGTGCTTTTGTATTTTATGATTTGTTGGCTCGTGTTTTACGATACAAAGGATACAACTTAACATTTGCCATGAATATTACGGATGTAGATGATAAAACCATTCGGGATTCTGCCGCCAGCGGTAAAACCTTAAAAGAATTTACACGTCATTATACGGAATTATTCTTTAAAGATTGGGATACCTTAAATTTAAAACGTCCGGATAAAGTTATTTTTGCTACAGATGAAATTGAGGCGATGATAGATTTGGTCGGGCGTTTATTGGACAAAGGGTACGCATACAAAGCCGAAAGTGGCGATATTTTCTTTAAAATTGCAAAATTTGCCGATTATGGACATATGGCCGGTATTGACCCCAGTCGGTTAATGGCAAATGCAGATGGTCGTTTGGCAGATGAATACGATAAAGAGGATGCTAGAGATTTTGCTTTATGGAAGGCTTGGACACCACGAGATGGAGATAACGTGTGGGATGCCCCTTTTGGACGAGGACGTCCTGGGTGGCATATTGAATGCTCGGCAATGTCCCATAAACATTTAGGGCAACCGTTTGATATTCATGTTGGTGGGATTGATTTGGTATTTCCACACCATACAAATGAAATTGCTCAATCGGAATGTGCTTACGGATGTGAATTTGTGAAATATTGGATGCACAATGAACATATTACGGTTAATGGCCAAAAAATGAGTAAATCCTTAGGAAATTGCTTTACATTAACGCAATTATTGGAAAAGGGATACTCGGCTGCCGCTATTCGTTACGAGTTCATTAAATCTCATTATCGTCAACGGATGGATTTTATGGAATCTAATTTAGCAGGCAACCAAACTGTTATTAATCGTTTGGAAGACTTCTTAAAACGTCTGTCAGACGTTAAAAATGGTTCCGGGTGGGTGGAATTACCAGAAATCTTAAAACGAGCCTCTGAGGGCTTTGAAAAAGGCTTAGATGATGATTTGAATCTATCTGTCGCATTGGCTGCTGTGTTTGAACTGATGAATACGGTCAATAAAAATTTTGATAAATTGTCTGTGTCGGATGCCGAACAAATTACGGCTTTGATGCGTCGTTTTGATGAGGTGCTCGCAATTATGCCCGAAATCAAAGAGGATGTTTTAGAGGCCGATTTACAAGAGATTTTAGATAAACGACAAGCAGCTCGTTTGGCAAAAGATTGGGCGACAGCCGATGCATTGAAGGCGGAACTCATTGCACGAGGTGTTGAAGTAAAAGATACACCAAACGGCCCAGTTTGGAAAAGGATTTAATATTTGAAATCAATATGTTATATTAAGTACCTTGTCTTTTTTTGTTTTTTGTGATATACTATAAAAAAACAAAAGGAGGATAATATGTTTAAACCTTATGAGCCTAAACCGGAAGGTTTTTGGGAAAAGTATGCTCTTATTCCTTTCTTTTTAGCCTTTGCTTCTATGGGGCTGACGATGGGGTATGGTATTGCGAAACAAAACGAAAAAGATATGCAAGACGTTAAAGAATATCAAGAACAAAGAGCCTATCATAATTTAACAAAAACACGATAATTTTTTTATGGTTGTTTTTTGAGTGTCATATCAAATTGTAA
>JAFXFY010000244.1 GCA_017513365.1 Alphaproteobacteria bacterium
AACGGGGAATTGCCGTTCAGATGGTAGAAATGCGTCCTCAAAAGACAACACCGGCTCATACAAGTGATTTGTTTGGTGAGTTGGTTTGTTCCAATTCTTTGCGTTCGGATGATTCGGAAATTAATGCAGTCGGATTGCTTCATGCCGAAATGCGTGCTTGTGATTCGTTGATTATGCGTTGTGCTGATGCAACACAGGTTCCTGCCGGAGGGGCGTTAGCAGTCAATAGAACGGCTTTTGCTCAAATGATTACCGATACATTAAAAGCACATCCCTTGTTTTCGGTTGAATATGCCGAATCGGGTTTGCCTGATGTAACGGATTGTCCGATTATTATTGCTACGGGTCCGTTGACGTCAGATAAAATGGCAACGGATTTGCAAAATTTAACACAAACAGATTCGTTACACTTCTTTGATGCAATTGCTCCGATTGTTTATACTGATTCAATAGATATGAATTATGCGTGGTATCAATCCCGTTATGATAAAGGCGACGGAACCGATTATTTGAATTGTGCCTTATCAAAAGAAGAATATAATTTATTTTTAGATGCTTTATTGGATGGAGAAAAAGTTGCATTTAAAGAGTGGGAAAAAAATACCCCCTATTTTGAAGGATGTCTGCCGGTAGAAGTGATGGCAGAACGAGGCAGACAAACATTATTGTTCGGACCGATGAAACCGGTTGGTTTGTCTAATCCGCATGAATACGGTCGTCGTCCGTTTGCCGTTGTTCAGTTGCGTAAAGAAAATAAAGCCGGTACATTGATGAATTTAGTCGGATTCCAGACAAAATTGACATACGGTGCACAAAAAGAAGTGTTTAAATTGATACCGGCACTTAAAAATGCTGAATTTGCGAGATTTGGCGGTATTCATCGGAATACATTTGTTTGCGGACCGAAAGTGTTATCTGAAAAATTATGTTTAAAAGCTCGTCCGAATATTCGTTTGGCCGGACAGTTGACAGGTTGTGAAGGTTATATTGAAAGTGCATCAATTGGTTTGTTGGCTGGTTTGTTTACGGCTTTACCGAATTTATCTTTGCCCCCTCATGAAACGGCATTAGGTTCTATGTTGCGTCATATTACCGTTGAAGCAGAAGAAGCCGTTTTTCAGCCGATGAACATTAATTTCGGATTGTTTCCTGAATTAGATACAAGTACTTTTCCTAAAAAGGTTAAAGGACAAGATAGAAAACGCCTTTATACAACCAGAGCAAAAGAAAAATTGCAGGAGTGGTTGCCTGAAATTGCTTAATGGTTGTTCGGGCTTGTATTAATGCAAAATCCCCCGCATATTGATGTTATCATGGGCGAGGGATTTTTTTTATGTTTAATAATGAAAAACTTATTTTTCAGGCGGATAGCCAATGGCTTGTACGATAAGAGGTGCTTTGTCATCAGATAAATTAAGTGCTTTTGTTAAATTTTCTTTATCAAAAGAACCTCGTACGACATTGTTTAATCCGACAGATGCACAGTAAAGTCCGGCATTTTGATACATAGAACCGGCATGCATAGCAGACCAAGGCTCTTTTTGAGTGCCGACATAAACGAGATGAATCGGTGCTTTTAAAGCAAATTCTTGAGCTGATGCAACAATAGGACGAATATCTTTATCTGAAATTTGTTCTAACAGATTTTTTTGTGCATTATACAGATAAATACCCGTTTTTGAAACAAC
>JAFXFY010000245.1 GCA_017513365.1 Alphaproteobacteria bacterium
AATTGAACATCAAACGGACGTAATCCCAAAACACGTTTGGATGCTTCACGGACGGTGGCAAAAGCCTCTACCAACAAATCATCCAGTGTTTCCCCTTTTTCTAAACGAGATTTAAATTCGGGGGTTTTAGCCTTAAGTTCATCATCGGATAATTTTTCAAAATCTGGCTCTAATGCATTGATTTTTGAAACGATTTTTCTTAATTTTTTGATGTAACGGTCATTAGAAGACCCAAAGAGAGATTTTAAGTTCATTTGATATCCTTATGTATTAAAAATGTATTCATTAACACATAGCCTTATTTAACCCAAAAGTCAAGTTAAAAGTGGGAATTTGTTGGGAGGTAATTGATGAATACTCATTCCAAATGCAAAGGAATAAAAAATTTGTTGATAGAGAGAAGATGATAGTGAAAAAAGAGTGGCTAATAAACAACTGCATCTATATATCTCTTCGTGCTATACAGGAAAGCTGTTACGTTTTTTATATGTGAATTATTCGGACAATACACAATAATCACCATCTAATTTACGATTTAAACATTTTTCACATTTTGTATTGTCTCCGTTAACATCAATCCCAACAGAGGTATTGCACGCATGACACGCTCCATTTTTATCTTCTAGTTGTTTGTCTTCGGGGCAAGAAGTTCGTTTGCAAATAGGATTTCCATATGAATATCCATCCGCTTCTCTATTTGGACAAACTGTTTCACATCGGAATTCTTCTGTACTCACACCTGTTGTAATGGTTTCTAACTCTTCACAACTATAACATGTTCCCCACCATCCTGCAATTGGTTTATTTTCAACGGTTGTTCCTGGTGTTCCACAGGCATAACAATTTTGATTTGGTGAATCATAAGTTGTTCCAGTAAAACGATTTGGACAAACCGAACAATTATCGGAAGAAATAGTTTTTGGTTCATCGCAAGCATAACATCCACCATCGGTTCCTTTTAATGGTTTATCTTCCGGACAAGTTTCTAATACACATAAATTATCTACAACCTTACGATTTGGACATGCAGTTTCACATCCCCCAAAAACAGATTCTAAAAAGACTGCTTTTCCATAAGCACAATCAGCACAAACACCACCACTTGTCATGATTGGTTTATCGGCTGTACATACCCCTTTTGAACAATAATGATTACCATATCCTGACCTATCTCCGTCTGACGTTCTGTTGGGGCAGACATCTTCACACTTATGCCCCGCTGAGTTAACACCTAACAAAACTGGATTGGCTTCATCACAACTATAACATGTTCCATAGAGTCCTCCCAGTGGTTTATTTTCAACGGTTGTTCCAGGTATTCCACAGGCATAACAATTTTGATTTGGTGAATCATAAGTTGTTCCAGTAAAACGATTTGGACAAACCGAACAATTATCGGAAGAAATAGTTTTCGGTTCATCGCAAGCATAACATCCACCATCAGTTCCTTTTAATGGTTTATCTTCCGTAATGGTTCCTTTTATACCACATTTTAACCCACAGTATCCTTGCTGTGATACAACACGATTAGAACAAACATTGCAATTTTCGGTCATGCCATAAACGTTAATTCCTTTTTGGGTATCGCAAGAATAACACTTACCATCGGCTCCAAGAATAGGGGCATTTTCCGGACAACACACTCCATTAGATTTACAACAGTGGCCATTCGCATCCACGCTGTTGCAACATAAATTGCCCACTGTAAATTCTTTTAAGCAACATACATATGATGATGCATTATCAAAGTCGATAGCACAACTTGCTCCTTGAGGGCATATTGATACACACAAACCTTCTGTACATGTACCGCATTTACAATCATTGTCGTTTTTGCACCGAAACGTTTTGTGTCTGTCTTCTTCCGGAATGGCTTCTTTAGGCGTTAAATCATTTTTAAATTCATAGGCTAAAGTTACTTTGTCATTTTTATCACAAATTTCTGGATTGGTCTCATATTCCTCAAGTCCTATGAAAATAGAAAAAGGAAGGGTCCATCCGGATTGAACTAAATGATGACAAACACTACTGGGAACCTCATCTAAAAATACTTCAAAATAATCTTCATATAAAGGACTTATTTGTGCTTCAATTGGGTATCCTAGACTTGTTTTATCTCCCATTTCTGTACTTGATAATTCTGTCGCACCATTTATAACTTGTTGAGACCAATCTAATACACGAATTTGTAATTCGTTAAGGGTTTCATTTGCCTTGTATTTATCTATTGCATAGGAATACCCCATAATACTGCCAATAGACAAAATCCCAATAACAACAAGTGTTCCCAGCATTTCTACCATACTGCGACCGGAGTCAAGTTTATTATTTTGCATATTTTTCTCCTTTTTTTACCAATTTTATCTACCAAAAAAAGGAACGTTTTTGTGGGTGATAAAAATAGTAAAAATCAATGAATTGTGAAAAAATGAGGCAATTTTAACTATTTTGTTGATTTGTTGTTGAAAAATGGATTTTTTTATGGCATTTTAAAAATATAAAAAATAACAACACTGGGTCTACCACAAAAACGTTCCTTTTTGTGGTAGATAATTTTTATAGAATAATTAATTTTCAGCATGAAAAAACGCCCTATCCTATTGGATAGAGCGTCCCGTTAAACAATCAAAACTTATTCAGCGTCAGTTGTTTCGGCTGTTTCAGCTTTTTTTGTTCTTTTGGCTTTAGCTGGTTTTTCTTCAGCTGTTTCTTCTTTGGCTTTTTTAGCCTTTTTCACTAAAGCAGCACCCAAGATATCACCCAAAGAAGCACCGGCATTTGTGGAACCGAATTCTTCCATGGCTTTTTTATCTTCGTCAACTTCTTTAGCTTTGATAGATAAAGTCAACTTACGGTTTTTAGCATCAAAAGTTGTTACTTTTGCATCAACTTTTTCACCGACAGCAAAACGTTCCGGTTTTTGTTCGGATTTGTCTTTTGCCAAATCAGTGCGTTTGATGTAGCCTTTTAAACCGTTTACATCAACTTCAATACCGTTTTCTTCAATAGCGGAAACGATACCTGTAACGACTTCACCTTTTTTCAAAGTTTCCATAGCACCGGCAGCCGGATCTTCCGTCAATTGTTTTACGCCCAAAGAAATACGTTCTTTTTCAACGTCAATGTCCAAAATTTTGGCTTTGACCATTTGACCTTTTTTGTATTCTTTGATAGCTTCTTCACCGGCAACATCCCAAGACAAATCAGATGTGTGAATCATACCATCAATATCATCATTTAAAGCAATGAAGATACCGAATTCAATCATATTTTTCACTTCACCTTCAATTTCGTCACCGACGTTGTGGGAATCAGCGAAAGCTTTCCATGGGTTTTCTTGAATTTGTTTCATGCCCAAAGAAATACGGCGTTTGGATTCATCAACATCCAATACGATAACTTCAACTTCTTGGCTTAAAGAAACGATTTTGCTTGGGTGAACGTTTTTCTTTGTCCAGCTCATTTCTGAAACGTGAACTAAACCTTCAACACCCGGAGCCAATTCAATAAATACACCGTAATCGGCAATATTGCTGATTTTGCCAGTAAAGCGTGTACCAACGGCAAATTTTTCATTGACACCAATCCATGGATCTTCTTCAAGTTGTTTCATACCCAAAGAAACACGACCTGTGTCTGTGTTAAATTTGATAACTTGAACTTTAACAGTTTGACCAACGGACAAGATTTCAGCCGGATTCGTAATACGTTTCCAAGAAATATCTGTTACGTGTAATAAGCCATCAACACCACCTAAATCAATGAAAGCACCGTAATCTGTGATGTTTTTAACTGTACCGTCAACGATTTCACCTTCTTTAAGGTTCTTAATCATTTCTGTGCGTTGTTCGGCGCGTGTTTCTTCTAACACAGCACGACGGGAAACAACGATATTACCACGCAATTTGTCCATTTTGAGCAAAGCAAACGGTTGAGCCACGCCCATTAACGGTGTTACGTCACGAATCGGACGAACGTCAATTTGGCTACCCGGCAAGAAAGCTGTTGCACCATTCAAATCAACAGTGAAACCACCTTTGACACGACCAAAGATTGTACCAATGACGTGTTCGCCTTTTTCCATAGCTTTTTCCAAATCACCCCAAGCTTCTTCACGACGAGCTTTTTCACGAGACAATACAACGTTACCGTCTTTGTCTTCGTATCTGTCAATGTACACGTCAATGTTGTCGCCGATGGACAATTCTACGCCCATACCGCATTCACGCAGTGGAATACGACCTTCGGATTTCAAACCGACATCAACAATAACGATGTCATCATCAAAACCGATTACTTTACCGGAAACAACTTTACCTTGGAATGAGCCTTTGCCCATGTATTCATCTAACAATGCACCAAAATCTTCCATAGATGGCATTGTATTTTCATTTTTAGTCATATTTTTTACCTAAAATTTTTGTTAAAATAAAACATTTGGCGGTCATTATCGTCAAAATGTTCTTTTTCTAACAGGGTTGGCCGACAAAAATTTCTTTTTGTGGACTTAAATTGTTATTTACCGCACATTTTTTGTTCCAAACGCTCGGCGACGGCGGTAAACACTTCGTCGGGCGTTAAATCGGACGTATCCAACACAAAGGCATCATCTGCCGGTCGCATAGCGGCCGTTTTGCGTTCGGCATCCCGTTTATCACGAGCTATCACATCCGATAGAACATCTTCATATATAGCATAAATTTTTCGTAATTGCAACTCTTTATATCGTCTTTTGGCACGAATTTCAGCACTGGCGGTTAAAAACACCTTTAAATCGGCATTTGGACAGATAACTGTACCAATATCTCGACCGTCTAAGACTGCTCCCTTGGCCGGCGTTCCGTCTACATGACAAGGCGATTCGGCGAATCGGCGTTGAAAATCTAACAAGGCTTGACGAACGGCTGGAATTTGAGCCACTTTTGAAGCTCCAACACCGTATTTTTCATCACGTATCGTTGGATTAGATTGAATTTGACCGATTTTATCGGCAGGTAATGCCAATGCGGACTTAATTGCAGCTTCTTCATTATCTGCGTCATATCCCGCATTCATGACATCATACGCCACAGCCCGATACAAAGCCCCTGTGTCCAAATACGCTAAATCATAAGCTTTTGCAAGCCTTTGAGCCAATGTTCCCTTACCTGTGGCAGCTCCACCGTCAATTGCAACTGTAATCATTTGTTATTTTTTTCCTTTATTTCGTACTTTTTTGTTGACAAGTTCATCATAACATGCCAAATGCAAACTTAACAAGTCTTTTTTATGGACAAAAGTTTTGAACAAAGGAGAATAAACAATGAAACCAGAATGGGGACAAAAACGTAAATGTTTAAAATGTGACACATTTTTCTATGATATGCGTCAAAGTGAATTTTCTTGTCCAAAGTGTAAAGAAAAATACACAAACGCAACATACGAAGAGGCTAAACACAAACAATTATTAAAACTGGCAAAAAAAGCTGCTCCGAAAATTGATGATGAAGATTTGAACGAAGAAGCTTTACTGCAGATGACTGAAGATATTCCCTTAACGGATGCCGATTTAGGTGGTGATGATTTGGATATTTTAGAGGATGAAGAGTTAACTTCCTCTGATAATTTATCCGATTTGATGGATACGTATGACGACGACGAAGAAAAACATGACAACTAATTTTACGTCATTAGCCGGCAAATTGCTGATTGCCATGCCCAACATAGATGATGAACGATTTGAAAAAGCGGTCATTTATATTTCGGCGCATACGGAAAATGACGGGGCGATGGGATTGGTTATTAACCGACCGGCGGACAGGATTCGTTTTCGGGATATTGTGGAACAAATGGGAATGATTTACAAACATCCTGACTATGAACCGGACATTTTGTTAGGTGGCCCCACTCAGTTAACACGTGGATTTATTTTGCATTCTGATGATTATCAATCCGATACAACCTTATCACATCATCAAGATATTGCATTAACGACATCAGAACGGATTTTAACAGATGTTGTGGCTGGGCAAGGTCCAAAACACTTTTTATTAGCGCTTGGCTGTGCGACATGGATTGCCGGTCAGTTGGAAGAAGAAATTATGTCAAATGTGTGGTTGACAACTGAGGCCAATTCTGATTTACTGTTTCGTGTTCCATATGAACATAGATGGGAAATGGCACTAAGCACTCTTGGTGTTTCGGCACCACTGTTGTTTTCTGAATATGGAAAAGCATAACGATTAAGGATATAATATGAAAAAATTCAAAACTCCCTTATTATTAATGATGGCCGCCTGTTTAGGTTATGCCACCAGTCATTATCAATTATTTTCAAAAATTGGTGATTTGTTTCATACACCCAAAATATCGGTTGTGATGAGCACATACAATCGTGCCAATATTGTGGGCGAAGCCATAGAATCGGTTTTAAATCAAACGGAACCCGATTTTGAATTCATTATTATTGATGATGGGTCTAAAGATAATACGTTTGAAACGTTAAAAGAATATGCCCGAAAAGATAAACGCATTAAGGTATTACGTAATGAGACAAACAAAGGTTTAATCTATTCACTCAATCGTGGATTGGATGAGGCTAAAGGAGAATTGATTGCCCGCATGGATGATGACGATGCGATGATACCATGGCGTTTGGAAAGACAAGCGTTGGCTATGGAATTGTATCCGACTATTGTGTTGATGGGAACTCGTATTTTGGGAGCAGAAGGTCAAACAACGCAAAAAACAACTTTACCAATTATAGAAGATCCCAATATTACACAAATTAATACATATACTTCATCGGGATTGGCTCATCCGACTGTAATGTTCAGAAAAGAGTTTTTAAATAAACATAACATTCGGTATCGGGCAGATAACTTATATGCCGAAGATTGCGGATTATATGCCGATATTTTAAATGCCGGTGGAAAAATCAGTACGTTGCAAGAACATTTACTGCGTTATGGTGTGAAAAAGAATTTGAATAAACCGAACAGATATGGCTATATTCAATATGATACCTTTAAAAAAATTCAAAAAGAAAAATTATCTCGTTTGATGGAATACGTAGATGAGTCCTTATTAGGACACAGCCGTGAAACACCGACTAAGTGTAAAATATGGGCTCAAATGATTGAGGCGAATAAAACCAAAAATATTGTCAATCAAAAAACATTAGAAGATATTCACTCCAAACATTGTCCGGTCAATATTGATAATGCCATTTGGGTTAAGCACAAATTTTGGGATGATTTCTTTATTTTTGATGATAAAAAACATATCCATCGTTATTCCAATAATGATGCGGCAACGGTTGTGAAAAATACATCTGATACATTGATTATAGATTGGGATAAATATGGAACGGAAGAGTTCAAAAAAGACAGTTCCAATAAATATACCTTTGTTAAAGAAGTTGAATAAAGTTTTTTCACGTCTGCACGGCCGATATTTTATCGGCCGTTATTTTTATTCTCGTGTCGTTTTTATATACTTTAGATTGTTTTTCGTTCGGTCAGCATTCCGAACGATATTTTTTGACAATTTTAAATATGGAAGGAATTTAAATGATATACGGATATATTCGTGTCAGCACAGACAAACAAACAACTGAAAATCAAGCCTTTGAAATTAATTGTTTTTCAAAAAAGAATAAAATACGAGTAGACAAATGGATAAAGGAAACAATTTCTGGGACCAGTGCTTTAGATAAACGAAAACTGGGGCATTTACTTAAAAATATGCAACCGGAAGATATTTTATTAACAACGGAACTGTCTCGGTTAGGACGTAATCTATTGCAAGTCATGAGCATTTTGAATTATTGCTTAAATAACGACATTCAAGTATGGACCATTAAAGACGGGTATAAATTGGGGTCAGATATTCAATCTAAAGTATTGGCTTTTGCTTTTGGGTTATCGGCCGAAATTGAACGCAATTTAATTTCTCAACGCACGCGTGAAAGCTTAGCCCGATTAAAATCAGAAGGTAAAAGATTAGGACGCCCCAATGGGCACAGCTTAAAATCTTTGGAAAAATGGAAAAACCATCAAGAACGCATACACAACCTGTTAAAAATGGGCGTGCCAAAACGACAAATCTGTATTTCATTGGGTATCAGCGAAACAACTTTGTACCGATTTATTCAACGGCAATTGTAGTAAAATCTCCTTGCCTCTACATAATTATTCTCAGGCGAGCAAAGCAAGATCCGGAGAACCCATAATGATTTATTTCTGAATGGATCCTCCGGTGGAGTCGGAGTATGACAGAAAGGGATAAATTGTCATTCTGACCTCCGAGCCGGAATCTAGAGCAATAATACAGCCTAAACAACAAAAAATCATAAAAAACAGCATTCATTAACCGGCTGTTAATAAATAAGTGCATTTTTTTCAAAAAAATGTAAAATAATCCTTGTCAAGCGTCAAAAAGTTTGCTAACGTCAAAAACGAAAGTACCGCTTTAAGGTATTTTTACGGAGTTGAAAAACTTTGTTTGTCGGGTGCGTCTTAATCATTACTGACAAAATGGTGGTTAAGAATTTTGGATCTAAAAGAACCTAAAGCCATCCGTCAATCGGTTTGATCTTCGTCTTACCTTAGGGTAGGTAACGTTGTTATAACAAGAAAGGAATTAAATATGACAAAATTAAATCAAGAATCCGGCCGTTCAATGGTCGAAATGTTAGGTGTATTGGCTATTATTGGTGTATTGTCCATCGGTGGTATCGCTGGTTATACAATGGCTATGAACCGTTACAAAGCAAATGAATTGTTGAACGCTGCTTCTATGTTGAATGTTGTGGCTATGTCTCAAAACGAAGGCAATGGTGTTACAACCGGTTCCTATAGCAGTTTAGTTGCTTCTTCTCCATCTGCAATTGGTGGTGTTAGTGTTGCAAGCATTACTGTAACAGCTAGAAATACAGTTAAAGTAGCTACAGGTGATTCCGCTGTTTGTAGTGCAATGGCCAACATTGGTGGTTCTAAAGTAACTTGTTCTGGCACAGACGCTACAATTAACTTTGCTAGCTAATAGCCATTTTGTGAATATTTAAATATTTACAGTATGAAAAATGTCCCTTACCAATTGGTGAGGGATGTTTTTTATGGTAAGTAACCCATTGCATCATATATTTATTTTTTTGTCATCCTTAGATTTAACCCAAGGAGCAAAAGCAATAAAAACTTATGCCACAGGCATTTTGGCTTACATCTAACCTAATTCAATCCTGGGTATTCATTACGTTCCAAATCACTGAAACGACCGAATTCGCCATTAAAGTATAGCTTAATATTATCTACCGGACCATGACGGTTTTTGGCGATAATGGCTTCGGCTTGGTTGGCTAAATCAATTTTCTTTTGTTCCCATTCGGCTACCCGAAGTGCAAATTTATCATCCGTTTCATTGATGCGTTTGGTTGGTGTTTCGTTTTGCAAATAATAAATTTCACGGAACACGAACATAACGATATCGGCATCTTGTTCAATAGACCCGGATTCACGCAAATCGGACAACATCGGGCGTTTGTTATCCCGTTGTTCCACTGAACGAGACAATTGCGACAATATCAAAACCGGCACATCTAATTCCTTAGCCATCATTTTTAAATGACGTGTCATTTCGGATAATTCTTGCACACGGTTTTCACTGCGACCACTGCCGGTAATCAATTGCACATAGTCAATTACAATCAAGCCTAACCCTTTATCCTTATCCCGTTTCAAACGACGGGCACGATTTAAAATCGCATTAACGGTTACCCCCGGCGTATCATCCACATACAATGGTACTTTGCTGAGCAACGAAACAGCCGCCGCCAATTCATCAAATTGTTCGCCGGTTAATTCCCCAGTGCGCATTTTTTGCCCCGAAACACTGGCCTTAGACGACAAAATACGAGTCGCCAATTGTTCGGCAGACATTTCCAATGAGAAAAAAGCCACCGATTTTTTTTCGGCCCCCGGCTTTTTGTTTTCTTCTTCAAACCGAACGGCGGCATTAAAAGCCATCGTCATAGCCAAAGCTGTTTTACCCATTGCCGGACGACCGGCCAACACCAACAAATCGGAATTGTGCAGACCACCAAATAATTTATCCATCGCCGTCAACCCCGTTGACACACCGGAAATACCATCTGTCGCTTGCATCGCTTTTTCAATGGTTTTCAGCGATTCGCCCAAAGCAACATTTAATTGTTTGGGACCCCCTTGCAATTCGCCTTCGGTCGCAATACGGTATAATTTCTTTTCGGCGTTTTCAACTTGGGTAATCGCCTCGTCATCTAAATTAATCGTATAGGCATCATTAACGATATCATTCCCAAGAGCAATCATTTGACGGCGAATATGACGATCCAAAATTTGACGACCATAATCGGCCACATTAATAATCGTACCGGACGCCGCTGCCAATTTCATTAAATAAGAAGACCCACCGACATCCTTAAGGCTTTCATCATTATCAAAAACCGCTTTCAACGTAATCGGATCGGCGATTCGGCCATGTTCAATATACCGTCTGGCCGCTTCATAAATTTTGCTGTGCGCCAAGGTCGCAAAATGTTCCGGCTTTAAAAATTCCGATACCTTTTCCAATGCTTTATTATTGGACAAAATCGCCCCAAGAAGGGCTTGTTCGGCTTCAATATTTTGAGGAGGAATGCGTAAATTTTCTGTATTTTCCATATGCTTTATCCGATATTAGGGGGCCTTTTTATTCGCCCAAGGGTTAATTTTTTCTTAACATACACCATTTTTTATAAAAAGGGAAGAAGATTTTATATTTTATCCAACCTTACACACAATTTTTCAAATATTTCATAATAAAATTTAAAAACAATACATTGATTTTATGTTCTTTTCATACCCACCCCCCTTTTTTTTCACTTGCAATTGTTATTATTTTATGCCACAAGACTATTATCGGATTAACGCGATAATTTTTATAGGAGTATATTATGAAGAAAACAAAAACAACTCAACCAATTCAGGAAAAAACTATTCCTGTTATCGGTCCCAAACACCAACTCAGCCGAAAAATATTTTCAATACTGGCTTGGTTATTTTTTATTGCCGGAATCGGGACTCTTTCCCTTGCTACAATGGATTTTGCTCTCACAACATTTTTGAATGCTCTCCCCTTTGTTTTTATTTTAGGTAGTGGATTAATGATTATGATGCTTATCGCGGTCTTGTTTAAGGCGTGCCGAAAGGTGTCTTTATTTTTAGTATTCATCACCCTCACTTTGGTCGTCTTTGGCCGTATCGTGGTTGACTACATCGCACGTCCTGAATCTGCAAATGCTGATAATATTGGTGTGTTCGCTGATACATTGTATGATGGCGGTGGGTCTACATCAGATTTTTTTTGGGCTGTAGCTCGTTCATCGGCCGAAAATAGTATTGCGGCAAGGCCAGATGATAAATACGAACATACGGAAGAAAATTCGGTCAAAATTACAAAATCCGAACCGGTTTCTACGTTCAGTATTGATGTGGATACGGCCTCATACACAAATGTGCGTTCTTATTTAGAAAATGGGTATATGCCGCCTAAAGATGCCGTTCGTATTGAAGAATTAATTAACTATTTTCCATACGATTATGCTTTACCGAAAACAAAAGAGCAACCATTTGCCATTCATACAACACTCACCGAAGCACCTTGGAAAAAGGGCAATAAGTTGTTGCATATCGGCATCAAAGGATATGATATTGTGGAAGAAAACAAAAAACCGCTTAATTTGGTTTTATTAATTGATACATCCGGCTCTATGTATGGAGAAGACAGATTAGGATTATTACAAAAAGGTTTCTTAATGTTGGTTGATGAATTAACCGAACAAGATACAATTTCCATTGTTACTTATTCTGGAGATTCTCGTGTCGCCTTAGAACCGACAAAAGGCAATAAAAAAACCAAAATTCGGGCAGCTATTAACTCATTAAGTGCCGGCGGTAGCACTTGGGGAGCCGGTGGTATGAAAACTGCCTATGAACTGGCCAAGGACAACTTTGATAAAAATGCCATCAACCGCATTTTAATGGGAACAGATGGAGACTTCAACGTTGGTGCAACAGATGATATGAGTTTAAAAGACTTTGTCGCCAAACGCCGTGAAGATGGCATTTACTTGTCCATTTTATCAGTCGGCAGAGGTAATTACAACGACTCTTTAATGCAACGTATTGCTCAAGCCGGCAATGGTATTGCCTACTATTTAGATTCTGTAAAAGAAGCACGCCGTGTTTTGCTCACAGATATCAACAAAACATTGTTCCCGATTGCTAACGATGTTAAAATCCAAGTAGAATTCAATCCGGCAAAAGTGGCTGAATACCGCTTAATCGGATATGAAACACGTTTACTCAATCGTGAAGATTTTAACAATGATCAAGTAGATGCCGGTGAAATCGGTTCTGGACATTCTGTGACGGCTATTTATGAATTAACACCGACTGACAGTGCCAATCGATTGACGGAAGATTTACGTTATGGCACAAAAACGACCGATAATACGAACGTATCCAATGAAACGGCTTTTGTGCGTGTCAGATATAAATTACCGGAAGAAAAAGAATCAAAACTGATTGAACAGCCGGTAATTGATGAAATCGCATTATCAGAAACATCCGACGATGTACGTTTTTCAATCGCCGTTGCCGGCTTTGGTCAAAACTTAAAAGACAGTAAGTTCCGTGGTGATTGGTCCTATGATGCCGTCAAAAAACTGGCAAAATCTGCCAGAGGCGATGATGATAACGGTTATCGTGGTGAATTTATCGGATTAATTAATTCGGCCAAATCCGCAAAAACCGAACAAGGTTTCTAAGGACTTAGGTCATTGTTATACGACCCCCTCACTTTTTCAAGTGAGGGAGTTTTTTTCATTAAAAAACGATTGCAATTTTTGCCATTTTGGGTTAGCATAAGAACAAAATAAAAACAAATTTTAAAACCATTTGATTTAAAAGGTAAAAAATATGATAGGTTCTTTATCGGGATTGGTGGACGGTATTTTTGACGGCTACATTATTTTGGATGTCGGCGGCGTGGGATATCGTGTGTTTTGTTCATCCAAAACCGTGGCAAAATTATCGGGTGTAGGACAAGCCGCCAAATTATTAATTGAAACACAAGTGCGTGAAGATCACATCCATTTATTCGGATTCGCCGATAGCATGGAAAAACAAGCCTTTGAGCTTATCACAACGGTGCAAGGTGTGGGGGCAAAGGTAGCACTGGCTATTTTATCGGCTTTATCGGCCAGTGATTTACAAATGGCCATTATGACCGGTGATGCCAAAGCTATTACTCGGGCAAACGGTGTTGGGCCAAAACTGGCCAGCCGTATCGTAGCGGAATTAAAAGGTAAAACGGGAACGCTTGGCACCAATGAAACAATGGTTGTTTTACAAAATACCGGTGGAAATAGTGCTACAAACGGGGCGATGGACGAAGCCATTTCCGCTTTGGTCAATTTAGGATACGGCAAATCAGAGGCCGGTATGACAGTAGCGTCCATTATGCGTCAAAATCCGGAAATTAAAACGGCAGAACTCATCCGTCTGTCCTTAAAAGAAATCGGTAAAGGAGCATTCTAATGGCTGAAGAAAGATTAATTACCCCTCAAAAAATTGCCGGTGATGAAGAACTCTATACTGGGCTTCGACCGCAATCGTTAGACGAATTTGTCGGACAAAAATTGCTCTGTGAAAATTTGCGAGTGTTCATTGAAGCCAGCAAAAAACGGGGCGATGCGTTAGACCACACATTGTTGTACGGCCCTCCGGGACTGGGTAAAACGACATTGGCGCAAATCGTGGCAAAGGAACTGGGGGTCGGGTTCCGTCCGACGTCAGGCCCTATGATTTCCAAAGCCGGAGATTTGGCCGCTATTTTAACAAATTTAGAACCCAAGGATGTGTTGTTCATTGACGAAATTCATCGTTTAAATCCTACAGTAGAAGAAGTCCTGTATTCCGCTATGGAAGATTTCCAATTGGATATTGTCATTGGTGAAGGCCCTGGCGCTAGGTCGGTCAGAATTGATTTGCAACCGTTTACGTTGGTTGGGGCTACGACTCGGTCGGGATTGCTGACGAATCCTTTACGAGACCGTTTCGGTATCCCGATGCGATTGGAATTTTATGGTGTTGAAGACCTTGAAAAAATCATTAAACGGGGCGCCCGATTATTACACCTGAATATGACGGATGAAGGCGCTCATGAAATTGCTAAACGTTCCCGTGGAACACCTCGTATTGCGGGCAGATTGTTGCGACGTGTCCGAGATTTTGCCGGTTCTAATCCCGTTACAAAAGACATTGCCGATATGGCACTCACACGGTTAGAGGTAGACAAACAAGGCCTTGATTTAATGGACAGACGGTATTTGCGTTGCATTGCCGAAAAATATGCCAGTGGTCCTGTGGGGATTGATACGCTGGCTGCCGCCCTATCCGAAGAACGTGATACAATTGAAGAGGTCATTGAACCATACTTAATGCAACAAGGGCTTGTCATGCGTACGCCTCGTGGACGTATGCTGTCGGCCATAGGTTTTAAACATTTGGGATTAAAAGCTCCTCAAAACACTCTGCAACCCGACTTATTGGAGGATTTGTAATGAAAGCACTAAACAATTTAAGTAAATGGATATTAATTGTTTTTGGTATTACTGTATTAACACTTACGTTGTCAACGACCAACAAAGATACCCCTCAGTTTGTTTATAATTTATATAATAATATCGTCGATATATTTACTATTGGCATTGCTTGTTTAATTTTATTTATCCATTCCACGATATCTGTTTATAAAGCGAGCAAAAAAAGTCTAGCCAACAAAAAAAATACTATCATTTTAATTACAACATATATCATCTCATTTTTGATTACTTCACTATTTCTATTGGTCGTATTCATTAACTATGATGGATACTTTTTTGAACGAACAATGTGTGGTATATATGAACTACAGGAAAATATTTGCAAAAATGTAAACACGTTAATTAATAATCCAAATCATTTTATGGGTAATATTTATACATATTTATTTGTGATACTTACTTCATTGTTTTTCATCTTATATAAAAAAGCAATTGTAAATAAAAAAATATGGAAATGGACTATTCTCATTTTCACAACAATGATAATAAATGGTGGTTATTTGTATAATCTATCTAGATTATCTTCCCCACCTTCTTTAGCATATGCTGTTGCCAAACCCATCATCTACCTGTACCCGACGCAAACAACCGAAGTATCGGTTAAGGTGGGTAATCCGCAAAACTTTACGCATACCTATCCAAAATATGAGGATGGATGGCAAGTGGTGGCAAGGCCAAATGGAGATTTGACGGATGTTAAAACGGGTCGCAGTTTGTATGCTCTGTACTGGGAAGGGGAATTCAAAACGCCTCAACCACCCTTGGAAGGTTTTATTGTTAAGAGCTCTGATACCATTCCATTTTTAGAAGAGAAACTGGCACATCTTGGATTAACGGAACGAGAAGCAAACGAAATGATTATTTATTGGTTGCCTCAATTAGAGAACAATGCCTATAACTTTATTCGGTTCCAATCTCTAGAGGAACAAAATGCCAGAATGCCTTTAATTATTGAACCGAAACCCGACACTCTGATTCGTGTGTTAATGGAATTTGATGATTTAGATGCCCCCATTCAAGTGACAGAACAAATTTTACCACCTACTCCAAAACGCACAGGCTTTACCATTGTTGAATGGGGCGGACGAGAAATTGATATTGATTAAGAGGATTAAACATGATACACAAAATGGATTTACGCATTTATTATCAAGATACCGATGCCGGTGGTATTGTTTATCATTCCAATTATTTGGATTATGCCGAACGAGCAAGGTCCGAATTTTTGCGAGATGTCGGATTGCCGGTTAATGATTTGTTGGAACGGGATGTGGCCTTTGTGATTAAAAAGGCAGAACTGACCTATAAATCCCCTGCCCGTTTAGATGATTTATTGACGGTTCATACGTCTATCGGCGACATTAAAGGGGCCAGTATGATTATGAATCAAACCATTAAACGGGGAGAAACAGATTTGGTTGAGATTGTTTTACAAGTCGTGTTTGTCAGCCCTAAAACAATGGCGCCGATTCGAATCCCCGCCGATTTAAAAGAAAAATTTACGTTATATCAAGGAGAATAAAATGC
>JAFXFY010000246.1 GCA_017513365.1 Alphaproteobacteria bacterium
AAAGAACGGGCAAGTCTTAAGGCTTGTTTTCTTAAATAGGTATCGTGATTGGCAAGCCGCCTTGTTTTTGCTAATTTTTCTAACTGTTTAGGTGTCATTTTTTCGTCCTTTGTTATTTGAAACAATCCTATCAGAAAATAAATTGGTTGTCAATATTTTTCGGACGCATAGACAAAGTAATAGCCTCTTTACTTTTTTACATAAATTTGCTATAATACCCCCAAAATTTTTTAAAGGAATAAAATGATGACTTATGACGTAATTGTGGTTGGGGGCGGTCATGCCGGTATTGAAGCGGCTGCTGCTTCAGCCAGAACGGGGGCAAAAACGGCTCTTATCACACACCATTTGGATACGATAGGGGATATGTCCTGTAATCCGGCTATCGGTGGCTTAGGCAAGGGGACATTGGTGCGTGAAATTGATGCGCTTGACGGGTTGATGGCTAAGGTTATTGATAAAACGGGCCTTCAGTTTCGGATGTTAAATGCCTCTAAGGGGCCGGCTGTTCAAGGTCCACGAGCTCAGGCCGATAAAACCGAATATGTGTTAGAAATGCGTCGTCAATTGGAAAATTATCCGAACTTGACATTGGTTGAGGCTTCTGCCGATGATATTTTGTTTGAAAATGGAGCTGTGCAAGGGATTGTTGCAAATGGTGAAAAAATAACGGCTAAGGCTGTCGTTATTACAACGGGTACCTTTTTAAACGGTGTGATGCATATTGGGGAAGAACAAACGGCTGGAGGTCGCTTTGGGGAACAGGCCAGTTTAGGTATTACGCCCGCCCTTAAAAAAATGGGTTTGACGTTAGGGCGGTTAAAGACGGGAACGCCGGCCAGATTGGATAAAAACTCTATAGATTGGTCAAAATGCGAACGTCAAGACGGCGATACACCACCTCAGCCTTTTTCATTTATGACGACCGAGTTTAACCCAGACCAATTGCCGTGTTATATTACGCATACTACCCCCGAAACCCATAAAGTGATTATGGATAATATTTCTCGCGCACCATTGTATTCTGGTCAAATTAAGTCAGTGGGGCCTAGATATTGCCCCAGTATTGAAGATAAGCTCGTGCGTTTTGCCGGTCGAGATAGTCATCATATTTTCTTAGAACCTGAAACGCGAGACGGCAACTCCATTTATCCGAACGGGATTTCTACCTCTTTACCAAAAGATGTGCAAGAGGCCTTTTTGCGTACTATTCCGGGGCTGGAGAATGTGAAAATTTTGCGATATGCCTATGCGATTGAATATGACTATGTGGACCCGAGAGAATTAAAACAAACGTTAGAAACCAAAAAAGTCAATGGTCTGTTTTTGGCGGGGCAAATCAACGGTACAACGGGATATGAAGAGGCCGCCGGTCAAGGCTTGGTCGCCGGTGTGAATGCCGCTTTACAGGCATTGGAAACAGGGCGGACATTGACGTTTGATAGAGCTGACAGTTATTTGGGTGTGATGATTGATGATATTACCACACTGGGCGTAGATGAACCGTATCGGTTGTTTACCTCCCGTGCCGAATATCGTTTAACAATGCGTGCCGATAATGCCGATTTGCGTTTGACTCAGAAAGGCATTGAGGCTGGCTGTGTCGGTGAGAAACGCCGTAAAGCTTTTGAAACAAAAATGCGTTTGTATCATGAGGCCAAAGACCATGTTGCTTCATTGGTGCATACGCCAAAGGAATTAATCGCTCTTGGTTTTAATATAAACCGAGACGGACAAAAACGCACGCCGTTAGAGATGTTGGCATATCAAGATGTGACTTGGGATACATTGGTGCGTGCTTGGCCGAGCTTAGGAAAAATTCGCACGGATGTAGCGAAACAATTGGAAATTGAAGGCCGGTACAGCGGTTATTTAGCGCGTCAGCAAATGGATATTGAGGCATTTCGTAAAGATGAAGCCTTGCGTATTCCCGAAACCACGGATTATACCAAAATCGGTGGCTTATCGGCTGAAATCGTCGGGCGTTTAACCAAACATAAACCCGCCACCATCGGGGCCATGATGCGTATGACCGGTATTACACCGGCCTCGGTAACGGCAGTGATTGGGTATTTGAAAAGTAAACGGTAATCTTAACATAAAATAGGTTTTAATCTATAAAAAACACCCCGCAGTTTGCGGGGCATTCAGGATTATCAAAGTGCATTGTTATTCTTCTTTGTCAGTTTTGATCTAAATAACAGTAGTCACCTTTCTTGGTGCGATTGGCACAAACCTCCTCACATTCACCGGTACCAACGTGAATCGGATCTTTTGTACTACAAGAATAACAAACTCCATTTGTATGCATTACAGGATTTTTATCGCTACATTTTTTAACACAGATATAACCATCGGTCATAACACGATTTGGACAAATTTCAGAGCATTTATCTCCCATAAATATACGCAGAGTTTCTCCAGTATCACAAGTATGACAGTTTCCATCATAATCCACCAATGGCTTATCTGATGGACATGTTCTATTACGACAATAGCCCCCCCATTTTTGTCGGTTAGAACAAATTTCGGAACATTGTCCATAGCTGCTAACATAAAAGCTACCCATTTCATCACAAGCATGACAGTTTCCACCACTATCCATCAACGGTTTGTCCGATGAACATGTTTTATTATAACAAGAGGTCCCCCCTTTTCGTCGGTTAGAACACACTTCGGAACATTGTCCATTCTCGCCAACACTAACCACCGCTGTTGTATCACAAGCATAACAGGTGCCACTAGCACTCATCAACGGTTTGTCCGATGAACAAGATAAGACGCAGTATCCATAAGGTGATCTTGTCCGGTTGGAACAAATTTTGGAACATTGGTTGCCAACAGAAAAGCTACCCGTTTCATCACAAGCATGACAGTTTCCACTACTATCCATCAATGGTTTGTCCGATGGACATGTTTTATTACGACAATAGCCCCCCCCTTTTTGTCGGTTAGAACACACTTCGGAACATTGTCCATCCCAGCCAACATCAATGTTACTTGTTTCATCACAAGCATGACAAGTGCCATAATAATCCATCAACGGTTTGTCCGATGAACAAGATAAGACGCAGTATCCATTAGGTGAGAGTGTCCGGTTGGAGCAAACAGAGATACATTGCCCATGGCCAACATCAACCGCCTTTGTTGTATCACAAGCATAACAAATGCCACCAGTACGCATCAATGGTTTATCGGAGGAACACGTTTGGGTTATTGCACAACTGGTTGAGCTAATTAAGGACCGATTGGGGCAGACCTCATTACACTTACTGCCATTACTAATAGTAATATTACTTGTTTTATTACACGCATGACAGGTTCCATTAGCATCCATCAACGGTTTATTGGCAGGGCAGTCAGAAAGTGAACAGTAATAATAATTTCTTCTTTGTCGGTTGGAACACACTTCGGAACATTGTCCATTCCAGTCAACATAAATGCTATCCGTTTCATCACAAGCATGACAGTTTCCACTATTATCCATCAACGGTTTGTCCGATGAACATGTGTTATTATAACAATAGCCCCCCACTTTTTGTCGGTTGGAACACACTTCGGAACATTGTCCATTGCTGCCAACATAAAAGCGACCCGTTTCATCACAAGCATGACAGTTTCCATCATCATCCATCAACGGTTTGTCCGATGAACATG
>JAFXFY010000247.1 GCA_017513365.1 Alphaproteobacteria bacterium
AAGAAGCGATTGAAAGTGCCGTTAAAGACCTCAAAGATGTCTTAGAATCTAATGATGCCGACAAAATCAAAGAAAAAACAGATGCTTTGGTTCAAGTTTCTTTGAAAATGGGTGAGGCTATGTATAAAGATGCCGGAACAGCACAAGGTGCTGGTGCCGATATGGGGGGGGCTTCTGCCGGTACAGAAACACCGAAATCCGATGATGACGGTGTGGTAGATGCCGATTTTGAAGAAGTGAAAAAATAAGATTTTCTTCTAAAATTAAAAACGCCTTCGATTGAGGGCGTTTTTATATTATTTTTACACATAAATGTGTATGTAATTTTTTTCTTTCTCTTGACATTTGACAATTTAATACATAAATAAATATGACAGAAATCCCCCGCTGGCGATTCACGCAAAGAATCCGATGCAGATTTCTAATACAAATTTGATAAGGATTTAAAACGTGAGTAAACAAGATTACTATGAAATGCTTGGTGTTTCCCGCACCGCCAGTGCCGATGAATTAAAACGTGCTTTTCGCATTAAGGCCAAAGAATGCCATCCCGATTACCATCCCGATGATAAGACTGCAGAAAGCAGATTTAAAGAACTCAATGAGGCCTATGAGGTTTTGAAAGATCCTCAAAAACGGGCGGCTTATGACCAATATGGTCATGAGGCATTCAGCCAAGGTGGAGCAGGAGGTTTCGGCGGATTTGGCCAAGGTTTTGGAGGGTTCGGTGGTTTTGGTGGATTTGAAAATATTTTTGAAGAAATGTTTTCGGGGGCGACACGGTCCTCTCGGGGAACTGCTCAGCCGCAAAAGGGCGAAGATGTCCGATATGATTTAGAATTGACCTTAGAAGAAGCTTACCAAGGCCTGAAAAAAACAATTACGGTTGATAATTTTGTTAAGTGCGAAACCTGTAATGGTAAAGGGGGAAAATCCGTTCAAACGTGTCCGTCTTGTGGTGGAACGGGACGTATGCGTCAACGACAAGGTTTTTTTGTGTTTGAAACAGATTGTCCGGCGTGTCGTGGCACGGGTAAATCGGTTAAAGATGCGTGTGGCAATTGCAAAGGTACGGGACGGGTTCGCAAAAAACGCACGTTAGATGTTAATGTCCCTAAAGGTGTGGATACCGGTATTCGTATGCGTTTATCGGGTGAAGGGAATGCCGGTTTCCAAGGCACACCAAACGGAGATTTGTATGTTTTTATCGCCATTAAAGACCATGACGTTTTTGTGCGTGAAGGAAATGATTTATATTGCGAAATGCCTGTGGATATGGCGACATTGGCTTTGGGCGGAGAATTAAAAGTGCCGACGATTGACGGTAAGGGGGCTATGGCTCAGATTAAAGCCGGTACGCAAACAGGCACACGTATTCGGTTAAAGGGTAAGGGTATGCCGGTTTTACGAGGTTCCGGATTTGGTGATTTGTATGTGGATTTGCGTGTGATAACGCCGACTAATTTGTCCGATAGGCAAAAGGAACTTTTGCGAGAGTTTTCAGGTCTTGAGCAAAATAAAGATGATGACGGCTTTTTTGCCAAAATTAAACGCTTTTTGGGGGACGATTAAGATCTAAAAAAACGCCTTTTTTGACAAGGCGTTTTTTGGTAAGGTCAAATATTGACTACCATTCAAAATCATCGGCATATTCATCACAAAAATAATTGCATTCAATCCCTATATCAATAGTGGTTGTTTCAGGGGTGTCTGTTGTCATATTTATGGTTTCTGATGATGTTGTAGTCGGAATTGTTGTTTCCAAAGTCGTGGGGGCCGTATCAACGGTCGTTTGCGATGTGGTTGTATCGGTTGTCAACAACGTTGGAGTTGCCGTATCAACTGTTGTTTGAGGTGTGATTGTATCGGTTGTCAACAACGTTGGAGTTGCCGTATCAACTGTTGTTTGAGGTGTGATTGTATCTGTTGTCAACAATGTTGTAGTTGCTGTATCAACTGTTGTTTCTATCGTCGTCCACAATGGTGTCGTCGTTGTATTTGTTGTTGTATTCGGTATTGTTTGTGGCGTGGTTGTATAGGTTGTTGTTCCTGTTGTTGTTTTTAGTGGTGTCGTCGTTGTATTTGTTGTTGTATTCGGTATTGTTTGTGGCGTGGTTGTATAGGTTGTTGTTCCTGTTGTTGTTTTTAGTGGTGTCGTCGTTGTATTTGTTGTTGTATTCGG
>JAFXFY010000020.1 GCA_017513365.1 Alphaproteobacteria bacterium
AAGAGGTTATAAATGCTAAAGTATCCTCTCTTGTTGCACCATTTGAAAAAGGCTTTCAAGATGATAAAGTATGGGTGTTGACCGAAACGGATATTTTTGGTGAACGCATTATCCGAACGCCTAAACGTAAAAAAAATACGAATTATATTACGGATATTACGGCGCTTAATGTGGGTGATTTGGTGGTACACACCGTGCATGGTATCGGTCGTTTTGATGGATTAATTACACTGCAAATCGGTGGGGCAGCCCATGATTGTTTAAGGGTTTTATATGACGGTGGCGATAAATTATTTGTGCCGGTGGAAAATTTAGATGTTTTATCCCGTTACGGTAATGAAGGGGGCAGTTTAGATAAATTGGGGTCTCAGGCCTTTACGAATCGCAAAGAACGGGTTAAAAAAGACCTGTTTGCGATGGCTGGGCAATTAATTGAAATTGCTTCAAAACGAGAGCTCAATCAAATGCCGAAAATTTTGGCACCTCATGGTATGTATCAAGAATTTTGTGCCAGATTTCCTTATACCGAAACGGATGATCAACTGCATACCATTGCCGATATTGAAAGTGATTTGGCCAAAGGGCGACCGATGGACAGATTGGTCTGTGGTGATGTCGGATTTGGTAAAACCGAGGTGGCTATGCGGGCTGCCTTCTTGGCGGCCATGAATGGTGAGCAGGTAGCAATGATAGCCCCAACAACATTGTTGGCTCGTCAGCATGCTTACAATTTTGCTGAACGGTTTAAAAACTTTCCGATACGTATTGGGGCGTTGTCTCGTTTGGTTAGTTCTCATGATGCCAAATTGGTTAAAAATGAACTGGAAAAGGGGACATTAGATATTGTTGTTGGGACTCATTCTTTATTAAGTCAATCCATTAAGTTTAAACGATTAGGCCTCGTCATTATTGATGAAGAACAACATTTCGGTGTGAAACATAAAGAACGGCTAAAACAACTTAAAACCGGTGTTCATGTGTTGACATTGACGGCAACTCCTATCCCAAGAACTTTGCAATTATCATTGGCAGGAGTGCGAGAACTCAGTATTATTGCTACGCCACCGGTTGATAGATTGGCCGTTAAGACATTTGTAACACCGTTTGATGCGGTGATTATTAAGGAGGCTATTTTACGGGAACACTTCCGTGGGGGGCAAACCTTTTTTGTGTGTCCCAGAATTTCGGATATGAACGAAGTTGAGGATATCTTGCGCAAATTGGTACCGGATGTAAAAGTGGTTAAAGCGCATGGGCAAATGGCCGCCGGTCAGCTGGAAAAAATTATGACGGATTTTGCCGATAAAAAATATGATATACTGCTTGCCACCAGTATTATTGAATCCGGTCTTGATATGCCGTCCGTTAATACCATGATTGTATATCGGGCGGATATGTTTGGACTGGCGGCTCTCTATCAATTACGTGGTCGGGTGGGGCGAGGTAAACTGCGGGCCTATGCTTATTTGACGACGCCACCTCATCAAAGATTATCCGAAACGGCGCAAAAACGGTTGAATGTCATGCAAAGTTTGGATTCTCTTGGGGCAGGATTTACGCTTGCCAGTCATGATTTGGATATCCGTGGGGCAGGGAACTTACTGGGGCAAGAACAATCCGGTCATATTCGTGAAATCGGTGTGGCCCTGTATCAAAAAATGCTGGCCGATGCGGTGAAAAAATTACGCTATGAAAAACAAAATACGGTCGGCGTCCCAACTCAACCCGATGATGATTTTTCACCCCAAATTTCCATCGGTTTGCCTGTACTCATTCCGGATACCTATGTGGCGGATTTGGATGTACGCATGGAATTATATCGGCGTATCGGTGATATAGAAATACCGGAGGAAATAGACTCTTTGCGTGCCGAATTGGTAGACAGATTTGGCGCTTATCCTGTTGAGGTTGATAATTTATTGAATACGGTATCTTTAAAATTATTAGCTAAAAAAGCGCATATTGATCGCATTGATGCGGGGCCAAAGGGGGCCAATATCTCGTTTTATCAGAACATTTTCCCAAATCCGGCAGGATTGGTGGATTATATATCCAAACAAATGGGGACGATACGCATTAAACCGGACCAAAAACTGCTGGTTATGCGTCCTTGGGATAAACCGACAGACCGATTGGCCGGCGTACAAAAAATCGTTCAAAAAATTGCCGAGATAGCAATTATGTAATTAAAATGCATAAAACAGGTAAAATCCCCTTGAAAAGAGGATGAATTTTGGGTATAATTCACCTGACCGGTTATTAAGAGCCGGTTTGTTATAATAAGAAAGGAAAATAAAATGGCTTTACAAAATACAAGAGCAAACAACTATCCCGAATGGTATCAAAATGTGATAACGGCTGCCGATATGGCGGAATTATCTCCATCTCCAGGATGTATGGTTGTAAAGCCGTGGGGATATGGTATTTGGGAACGCATTCAACGCTTGCTTGATGATAAGTTTAAGGAAACGGGGCATGAAAATTGTTATTTCCCATTGTTTATTCCTTTGTCATTTTTCCAAAAAGAAGCCGACCATGTAGAAGGTTTTGCCAAAGAAATGGCGGTGGTAACACATTCCAGATTAACCTCGGTTGATGGTAAGTTGGTGCCGGCCTCTCCGCTGGAAGAACCACTTATCGTGCGTCCGACATCTGAGGCGATTATTGCCGAATCTTTTTCCAAATGGATTAAATCTTACCGTGATTTACCGGTCATGATTAACCAATGGGCCAATGTGGTGCGTTGGGAAATGCGTCCGCGTATTTTCTTGCGGACTCGTGAATTTTTGTGGCAAGAAGGGCATACCGCTCATGCGACCTATGATGAAGCGCAAGCCGAGGCAAAACAAATGCTGAAAGTTTACGTGGATTTTGCCCAAAATTGTTTGGCAATTCCGGTTATTCCGGGGGTAAAACCGGAACATGAAAAATTTCCGGGGGCAGTGGATACTTACACCTTTGAACCGATGATGCAAGACGGTCGTGCTTTACAAGCCGGTACCTCACACTTTTTAGGCCAAACATTCGCAAAATCTGCCAATATTAAGTTCCAAAATAAAAATGGTGAGTGGGAATACGCTTATACGACATCTTGGGGCGTTACAACCCGTTTGATTGGGGGTATGGTTATGTCTCATGCCGATGATGAAGGTATGGTTGTTCCACCGGTGATGGCACCATATCAAGTTGTTATTGTACCGATGCTGAAAGATCCGGCTAAAGTTGAAGCCGTTATGGATTATGCCGAAAAAGTTCGCTCGGCAATTGCTTCGCAAATGGCATTTGGCGAAAAAATCCGTGTGAAAGTGGATACACGGGATAAAAACTCAACGGATAAATATTGGGAATGGGCCAGAAAAGGCGTGCCGGTCATTGTTGAAGTCGGTCCTCGTGATATGGACGGCAATAATGTCATGGTGCGTGAGCGTTTAAAATTGGGGACTCCAGAAGGAAAACAAGTTCAATCTTATGATGATTTTGTGGCCACAATTTGTGACCGTTTGGTTGCTATTCAAAACACAATGTTTGAAACGGCCAAAAAACGGTTGTATGATAATTTACGGACGGATATTAAAACGCCCCAGGAAATGCAAGAGTACTTTAAAAACCAAAATGTGTGGTTGGGCTCTGATAAACCGAAAGTGGCGTTTGTGCGTGGTAAATGGAGCGGTGATGAAGAAACCTTAGAAAAAATGAAGGAAATGAAAATCACTATTCGTTGTATTCCGTTTGATCAATCCGAAACAGAAGGCATCTGTTTGATTAGTGGTAAACCCGCTACAATGGATGTAATTTACGCTCGTAGTTATTAAGTAAAAATATGATATTGAAAACTCCCGCCACTTGGTGGGAGTTTTTGTTTTAATGGATAAAATATAAATTATCTGCTACCGTTTTTTAAAGGTGTAATTAGTTTTTGAATGGAAGAGTTGTTTTGTTGCATTGGTTGTTTCGGTACATTCGGTTTTTCTACTGGTACAGAATGATTTTGTATAGTTTGCTGAGAGTATTTTTTTAATGTATCAGATAATTTATGGGATGAATCTTCTTGTTGATGAGGCGGAATAACTTGTGTTTTTACTTCCTTATTTTTATTATAGTTTTCAATGTATTTTTGGGCTTCATATTCGCTACGGAACATAATTGGGCAACCGTCTTCTCTTGCTACAATACAAGGTTTACGATATCGTTTTTCTGGTGGAATTTTTTCCAATCCTTCTAAACCTGTGATGGCAATTATTCCTAATGTTTCAGGGGTATAGTTTTGATCTAAGTAATCTATTATACGATTTGCCTTAATTTTATTCTTTGGAAATGAAATTTCTTTTATAATTTCATTGTCGTTATTATCATAGTCTATATTACCAAAAACCTTTTCTGAAATTTCGGTAGGATTATATCCATTTTCTTCTAATTTTTTGATAAATGTTTGTGCTAATGTTTTATGATCGGATGATTTTGCATAATCACGTTTTAGATATCCGATTAATTTGTCATCTTCCGTTAATTGTTCACTAGGTTTATTAAATAAACATGCTAATTGCAGATTTGTTTGATCCGTTCCTTTTCTTATTTCCTCTGAAACAATGTTTAATCTGTCTATTAATGCTTCTTTTTTTTCTGGTGATGCCATTAATTCATCAAATGATTTTGGCAAATTATCAATTGTTGGGATATTTGGTAAATTTGAATATCCCAATTTATTTAACGTATCAATGGTTGTGTATAAATGCAAAAATTGAGAGTGTGGTTGCTCATCAATAAAGCTATATTTAAATTTGTCAATTTGTTTACTTAAAGTCTTTTGTGTTATTTCTTTTGGAAGTAAGTTTTGTAGATGGTGTTCATAATTTATATGAATGCCATCACTTAATTCTTGATATTTATTGATAATATTGGGGGGTGAAATGATATTTCCAATGATTTCTTTATTTTGATAAATATCATTTAAATTTTGATTTAATTTTTTTAATCGTTTTAATAGAGCGGCTTCTAATTTAGCACGTTTTGGTTCATTTTTTTGATTTTTTTCTTTATTCTTTTCTGCAACGTTATTTCTGTGAATATTTAATTTTTGTGCTAATTCCTCATTACTATATCTTGATTTCAAATCTTCTTCTTCCTTGTATGCTTCTTCTTTATCTTTCATAAAATATTTATACATATCATTAAGTTCATTCAATTCTGGCATATCATATAGAGCGTGCTGAATACGATGTTCCATTGCAGGTACTTTATCCGCTTTTGCAAGAGCGAATAATTTCCCTGTTTTATAAAATTCTTTAAGTAAATCAGAATTTTTAAAATGCTCATCCGTTTCATAAGACATAATTTGTGCCAAAACCTCTTTATTAAATTCTGAGGGAGGATAGCATTCATCTACAATTTGAAAAGCATTTTTAAATAAATTATTGTTATTGGTTTGTGCCAACATAAATGAAAACTGAGTTATATCTTGATTGGATAATGTTAAACCATTATGTAAGTCAACCCTGTGATATAATTCATGAAAGAATGTTTTGTTTGGGTTATTCTTAAGGAGATCACTACGACAAACAATCCGAGAATATCTTTCTCCATTTTTATCTATCAACATACCGGCATAACCACCGTAAACTCCCTTTCCCTCTTCCTTTCCATTTCCTCTAACTTTTGGATCTTTTTTATCTTCAAAAATATAGGCACCTTTGTTTTGAGTGAAATAACGAATATAAGCAAAACGTTGCTCATCTTTTCTAGCCTCTTGATAATCTTTTTCCCAAATAGATAAGGCATTGAAATGCTGTGTAAAATCATCTGGAAAGTCTAATTGATCAACGACTTGTTCAACTAATGACTTATCAGAATATGGGTCTAAATCACGTAAAGTAGCAGTTTGTTCCTTTTTATTTTCATCCCCGATATTTCTCAGACGAAATTCTGGATATGTTTCTTTTATTGTGCCATCCATGTAGGCAACCCGATTTCCTTCTTTGTCGGTTAACCACCATCCGCCAGATACAGGAGTACCATCGGCTTGTTTGTCTTGTGGGCGACGTTTATCTTCATATTGTGTTCCAATACGGTGAATTTCTTCTATTTGGGGTTCCGGTAAGACAGATTTAATTTGTTCTTTTAAAAATAGGTATGTTTCATGTTGGGCATATACATTAAAATCAGAGTCCTTTTTTTCTTGTA
>JAFXFY010000248.1 GCA_017513365.1 Alphaproteobacteria bacterium
AGAATATCCGCCGATAAAACTGGTCGGATTTTTGGGTTTTTCAATCAATCGGCCGTCTTGAATAATGGAATTATTGCTGACATCATCTTTTTTAACACCCGTCAACAAAATTTGTTTTTCATTTTTCAAAAATTCATCTACCAATTTTTTAAGATGAGACTCCCCTGTTCCGGTATTTAAAATAATATCATCGGGGAAAATTAACACTCCATGCCGGTCAGGCGACACCCTGTGTGCCAACCCCAACACATGAGCCGTTCCCAGCGGTTCAGATTGCACCACAAATTTCAAATCCACATCATCGGGCAAGAATGTGGACCGTAAAGCATCGGCAATGGCTGTACGGCCGGCATTACGCAATTTTTCTTCTGTCTTTGTATCGGTTTTTAAGGCATCCTTAAAGACCTCAATCACTTCTTCATTGGAACAAACAAGCGTAATGTGTTTGGCGCCCATATCAACGATATCTTTTAAAACAATATCAATTAAACGCACATCACCAAACGGCATTAATGATTTATGAGCCACAGCTTTTGAGTGCGGATAATTACGTGTACTTCTGCCACCACAAGCCACAATAAATTCTATATTATCATACATAGCGTATTCCTTTTGTTAGGTTAAAACATACCCAGTATGATGCCCCGTTCAAAAGTAAAAGTCAACCGCAAAAAACAAAAAAATCCGTTTATTTGACAATTTGAATATAAGAATATTGACGCCCCGGATTTTCAGGGTCTCTGCGATAGCTGAAATAATCGGAGGATGTGTATGTATCAATATCTATTGCATCAACAGAATTGACTCCGGCACGACGAATACGATGTATGACATAGGCCACAAAATCAAAGTATTCTTTACCGTCTTTTTGTTCAAAGAAACAATATTCTGTCCGTGGGAATAGGGCTTTAAAATCCTCAGATACCTCAAAACTGTCTTTATGCAGGCAAGGTCCTATGGCTGCATGAATATATTTGAGTTCTGCCCCTTGTTCCAACATTTTTAAAATCGTATTTTCTATCACGCCTTGAAAGGCCCCTTTCCAACCGGCATGAACGGCACCAACTACCATATTTTTAGTATCTGCTAACAAAACCGGAGCGCAGTCGGCCGTTTTCACAGTTAATTTAACATAGGGCCAACTTGTAACGAAGGCATCCACCTCTGGCATAGTATCCGTTGACTTTTCCAATACCATAACATCCGCAGAATGCACTTGGGTCATTAAAACAGGACGAATAACATCCTTGGTATCTAGCGCATTACAAAATCCATGTTCAATACCGGATAAAGTTAATAAATTATTTGCTTGTTTCATCTAATGATCCTTTCTTAGCCAATTTTGCCAATCGTCTTTTTAATCTGGCCTTTTCAAACGCTAATGTAAAATAGTATCCGCCAATATAACCCGCAACAGCCCACGGCAAGCATCCAACCGCCATAGACAGGCCCCAATCTTTTACCAGCAATTTAAAAAACAATCCCCATTGTTCCAAAAATGTATATTCGGCCAAAAACGTTTCGGAAATAATACTTTGTAAACTGTCATAGCCACCAATTGCGTCAAAATGCCCCATCATCAATTGACCCGTCACATAAAACACATAGTATACCGGCACCATGGTAAATACATTAGTTACCCATGTCCATGCAAGACCCAACGTTAAAGAAAATCCCTGTGGCGAAAACTTTTTCCATATCACCCACGTCATAAACACCAACCACATTTGAATACCGACCAGTGGGGTCATCGCCCATGCCAACCCAACAGCAACACCTTTGGCCTTATATTCAGGTGGTTTTTGAGATCGTAATAACGGGATAACCAATCGCAACTTTAATAATCGGCCGATTTTTTGCATAAAAGAAAAAGAACGAGATGTCATACTTCCTCCTTTAACCGTTTCAATTTAGACCGAGGCGATGTCTTGACCAAGACCCATACACCGAACAAAATCATTGGCACACATAACAATTGCCCCATAGACAAATCACCCAAAATAAATCCTAAATGGCTGTCGGGTTCTCTGAAATATTCCAATACGAAACGGAACATACCATACAATATAAAGAACCAAGCCGTTGTAAAACCAATCCGATTGCGATATTTTGCCACACCCCACCACAACGCATTTAAAATCACAAACAACAAAATCCCCTCGGCAAAGGCTTCATATAATTGACTGGGATGACGTGGTGCCTCACCCCCGTTTGGAAATATCATCACCCACGGTACAGAGTGCGACACCCGCCCAAACAATTCACCATTGGCAAAATTGGCAAGACGTCCCAAAAACAATCCTATCGGAGCCACACACGCCAAAATATCCCCCATAGCAAACGCAGAAATCCCCTTTCGCCAAGCAAATAATAAAGTCGCCACAATCACACCGATAAGACCGCCATGGAAAGACATACCGCCTTGCCATAAAGCTAAAATTTGCAATGGAAATTCTAAATAATAGCCCAAATTATAAAATAACACATACCCTAAACGACCGCCTAAAATAATGCCCATTGTTGCCCACAACAAGAAATCATCTATTTTTAAAACGGTAAAAGTACTGTGCGATACACGGGACATTTTTCGGGCCAATAACCAAGCCAACAACAACCCGAAAATATAGGCCAATGAATACCATCTGATAATAATCCAACCCAGTTGAAATGCCACCGGATCAATTTGCGGAAACATAATACCTTGATACATTTTTTCATCCTTTTTTTTATACAATAACTGTATTCAAAAAGCATATCATTGTCAAGATAAATTCCGCCCCGAAAATAAGGAATGGTTTTATCGTTTAATGGTTTGAGAGGTACAATCTACATTACGAATAAGACCCGTCATAAAATTGTGTTCTACTTGACATTTTTCCACAACGATTTCATTTGTTCCAATGGATAAATTTGTGATAAACGGACCGGCTTGAGAACACGCCCCTAAAGCACCACACACCAAAACAAGACATACGATTTTTTTCATCAGTCAAACTCCTTAAAATAAAAAAAGACGCTTGATGAGAGCGACTGGAAGTTGAAAGCTATACTTTAGGTAATAGTGCAGTATATTCACCGCAACGGTTTATTTTACTGCCTTCCAGTCCCATAAGACCAGTTGGCATATAAACGCTCTGGGTGCCAGAGCGCCTAAAGTAGAGGCTTTCAAACCTCACGGGGGGAATCACCCACACCGCACAGGTATTATAGCATATTTTTAAATCGTTTGTCTA
>JAFXFY010000249.1 GCA_017513365.1 Alphaproteobacteria bacterium
AAGCCCGACCAAAAGACTCGGCACTCAAACCGTCTTTGACCAATAAACTGAAGACCGGCATTAACAACGCCAACAACCAACATGCCAAAACGGACCAAACAACCGTCCAAAAAATCCACGCAATAAATTTGCCTTGTTCTTCATAAGCAGAATCTCTTTTAAACGCCATGTGATTTCCCTCTTACCTAAAAAGCATTTCTGATTTTTTCAATATCTGATATTTCAACCGATGCCGATACTGCCGGCATTGCTTGAGCTACGGACGGCAATTCATCCGGTCCACCCAAATGCGTCCGACACACAATAATTTTCATCTCATCCCATGTTTTTTGCATATCTTCAGCATTAATAATTGTTCCCTCTTTAACAACCAATACCGGCACAACTTCATGAGAAACACCGGCATTTTTCAACCGTTCGGCAAATTGTTTTAATTCACGGACAAAAGTAAAAATTGGTGATACACGATGAGAACTTTCCGAAAACCATAACGGATCTTCATTATTAAATCGTTCTTCATCGGCCAACCAATCACCGGCTTCATTATCAAAAGACAAAACGTAAATTTTTTGAGCCTCAACCGCAACAAAATCCACCGGCATATTCCCAATTTGAGGATTGGCAATGACTTGATATCCTCCCTTTATCAAAATATCGGGGATATCTTCTTCCAACGGTTCACGAGCCGGCAATTGAATATCATCCAAAGAAATATTTTCCAAATCCGGATCATCCAAAAAGGACGGGTAAGAATTTCCCGTTGACATTTCCGGCGCATTTGACAACCCGGCCATACCGCCCCCGAAAGAAGATGGTGTCGGCATTGTATTTGCCGTGTCTTGCAAAGCAAACTCTCTATTTGCCCGTTGCTGAGCTTGACGTTCCATTGCTCTGGCAGATATATTAAGTGGAGCCGGCCGTTGTTTTTTATGTGATTTTTTACGGATATATTTAACTTTTTGTTTTCCGACAATCACATTTTTCCCAAACAAACTATGCCAAAAACGACGCAATGCGTACCAAATCTTCTTTAAACCGCCCCCAATTGTTTTACGCCACTTAACCTTTAAAATAATATTCCATCCGATAATAAAAAACGGCACAGATAATAACAACACCAACACAAAAATCCAATCGCTGGTTTCGGAAATAACCCAGCCCCCGATAAATTCATGATATAAGTATGACCAAGAATCGGCTGAGAACAACTTAAAATTCCAATTGCGGGCATAAAAATCGGCCATCCACCACAAAAAGAAAATCAGCCCCCAAACCAAACCGACCAACAAATTTCTTTTCCAATTTTTCATACGGCACCTTAAAAAAATATTTTGAATATGGACAGATTATAACCAAAAAAAGTGGTTTTGGCTAGTAAAAAATAACACAAAGTAAAAAAAAGAATTGATTTTTTCAATTAATAGGGTTAAATTAAAAATGTTTTTAGATAATTTTCAGGAGAATACAATGAAAAAAATATTAATTTTACTTGTCATTGCTTGTTTAGGATTAGGCAGTGGCGTTTATGTCGCTCATCAAACAAAAAGCAAAAATTTGGTTCAAATGTTTGCTGCTAAAGGAAAAACAACAGCTCCAATTTCTTGGACAGTCAAACACCCAAATTGGACTGGAAAATTCACAAAAACAGGTGAAAATCGCATTGTATTAAACACCAATGGAGATGGAGCAACCATTATTTCCAATAAAGATGGTTTACTCACTGTTAAATGGGATAGATGGGGGACAGAAACATTCAAATGTGATAACAAAAATAGTTGCACATTAAAAAAATAAACTATTTTGCATTACGCCCGAGCTAATATAATCTGCGGATTATACTCGGGCGAAATGTTAAAGGCTTCTTTTTCATATTTGTTCAGAACAAAACGAAAATAAGTCAAAACAAATAATCTTGTTGCCGAAGACAATCCCGATTTACCACGAACATTGTCAATTTTTGAACATAGTTCATGAATATTTAATCGTTCTCTGGCACAAATATCGTGTAAAGAAACCCATGTTTCCTTATCTAATCTCATGCTTGTTCTACGGCCATTTACAATGACATTTTTACAGACTAACATATTTTCCCCCTATATTTTCATGTTAGATTAATAACCTTAATAGTATAATATGCCATATGATAAAATGCAACCGATAGGCGTTATTTTTTTATAAAACACACCAAAAAGCAATCAAAAAGATAAAACCATGATCAGACGCAATCCCTTTAAAACTCCTTCAAAGCCAACGCGTATTTGCGACCATCCCGAATGCGAAGAGGCCGGTATATGTCGTGCACCAAAGGATAGAAGTTTGCGGGATTATTATTGGTTTTGCCAAAAACACGCAGCCGAATACAATAAAAATTGGGACTTTTATTTGGGATTGTCTGCCGATGAAATTGAAGAACATTGGAAAAATGATATTACATGGCAACGCCCGACATGGAAATTAGGCCATGGAAAAACACCTAGAACCGATAAAATGAAAGATTCGTTCGGAGTGTTTGAAGAGGTCGGATTGGGTATGGATGGCAAACATACACCTCCGACAAAACCGCAAAGTAATTTTGAAAAAAAATATGTTCAAGCGGCCGAATTTATGGAGCTGACCATTCCGTTCTCTAAAGCGGATTTAAAACGCCAATATAAAAAACTGGCAAAGAAATATCATCCAGATACGGCCGGTACAGATACGAAAGAGGCAGCAAAATTATTTAAAAAATTAACAGATGCCTATAAATATTTAACCGAACGCACACCGGATTAACAAAAAAAAGCCCCCTCTTAACACAGAGTGGCCTTTTTTAATCCGCCAACAATCTATTCTTTTTCCTTTTGGATAGGTTGAAAACAATCTAACGTTTGACGCCACTGAGTGATTGTTTTTTGCATACCGGTACGTTCGGCATTAAAGGCTTGGCCTGCCCCTTGGATATAATCGCCATGTGAATATTGTAATCTACCAACATATTCGGCTGTGTTTTTATTACCATCTGTATCTATGAAAAATAGAGAAGACGCATCAGAACTATACCTCGTAGTATAGCTTTGTGTCGCAATAACAGTGCCAATCAGAGTATCTTCAGGATTTGGTTCGGCAACTTGTTTAGAGGTATTATCAACTAAGGGTCTTCTAGGCTCCCATTCATCACACCCAGGCAACAAAACGGCAGATGAGACCAACATCATTATTGTTTTTTTATTCATATATAGTCCTCACACGTAATTCATTAGTAATGAATGCGAGGATACTACAATTTTACTTTGTTGTCAATTTTTTTTGCTTTTTCACCTTTTCCGGATTAACGATACCCGTAGAAATCACCATTTTAAATGCCTCATCAACACCGATATCCAATTCTATAATGTCTTTTTTCGGCACATCCACAAAACATGGCCATCCGCAATATTGAGGTATTAAAAGAGTTTATAAAAATAAATCTTAAGTGGTTTTATTATATTTATATCAGTCTGTTCACATTTTTAATATTAATTTTTTTGAGAATCTTTTACCTAAAAATAAAATAGATAAAACAAATATAGAACAGATCCATTGCTTAATTTTAGCACTGAATAAAACAATTTTTTGACAAGATGGCAAAAAAGTTGTATAATAAAAGAATAGAATTATTAATTAGGAGGTTTACAATGGCACTAAAAGAAGGCAGCAAATTAAGTCGTCATAAATGGTTGATTGGTTTATTGGCATTGGCAAGCGCTATAACAGTGGCGACAGTAGCACCGAACAAAGATGAACCATATCTGTTCTCTCAAGATGGCGTGGAATATGATGTGTACAATTTACCAAAGGGCTTTGTGATAAAGGGAAATTTAAATCTATCGGGTCACGATATAGATGAGTTACCGAATTTGTCTTCAGTCACAGTTATGGGGTCTTTTATTTGCGCTAACACAAACATCACCTCCCTTGAAGGGGCT
>JAFXFY010000250.1 GCA_017513365.1 Alphaproteobacteria bacterium
CGGCAATTAAACGACGGGCTTCACCTTTAGAGGGTAAAAATCCTGTTTCCACGACAAAATCAACAATGTTTATACCCGAAACGACTTTGGCTTTATCAAATTCGGCCGTTGGAACGTCATCAGAGTTAGCCCCACCGGCAAATAGAGCTTGCGAGGCATTAACGGCCTTATCTGCTTCTTCTTCACCATGAACTAATTTAGTGATTTCATAAGCCATGCGTTTTTTGGCATTGATGATATCATTTTGGCACATTTGTTTGATTTCGTTTGTTGGAATATCCGTGAACATCAACAATAATTTTTCCGTATCTTCATCGGCCGTATTGTAAAAGTATTGATAGAATGTGTAAGCCGTTGTTTTATCACGAGCTACCCAAAGAGTCCCACTTTCTGTTTTGCCCATTTTTTTGCCTTCTTTTGTCATGAGTAACGGGCAAGTTAAACCAAATGTATCCGGAGCATCGGCGGTGGCTTTTCCTTCGGCATGGAAGTTCATTTTACGGCTGAGTTCCGTACCGGCGACGATATTGCCCCATTGGTCGGAACCACCGATTTGTAAGACACATTCTCTGGAACGGTTTAAGTGGACAAAGTCATAGGCTTGCATCAACATGTATCCCATTTCAAGGAATGTTAAACCACCGTTGGCCATACGGGAAGAATACGCTTCAGATGCCAACATTTTATTGACGTTAAAATGAACACCTACTAAACGCATAAAATCAACATAGTTGAATGAATTAATCCATTCTGAGTTATCTAAAATGACGGCTGGATTTTCTCCGTCTGTTTTAATGAAACGGGCGGCCAGATTTTTAACTTCTTGCACATTATGAGCCACGGTTTCAGGTGTAATCATTTTACGCATATCCGATTTGCCGGTTGGGTCCCCAACCAAAGCCGTTGCCCCACCGACAACTAAAATACCGTGATGTCCTCGTTTTTGTAAGTGTTTAAACATCATTAAGGAAACAAAATGGCCGATGTGTAAACTGTCTGCCGTTGGATCAATACCCAAATAGAACGTAATTTTTTTATCGCTGTTTAAAATATCTCTGATTTCATTTTCATGTGTAGATTGGTATACATATCCACGTTCTTTTAAGTATTCAAAAAAGTTTTCCATATTTTTCTCCTTACAGTTAATTGGGGGGAGTTTAGCACAAAATTTAATCGTTTTCAAGAACTTCTTTTACTTTTTTGATCAGTTCAGATAACTCAAATGGTTTTGCCAAAAATTCAAAATCATCGTGTTGTTCAGACCCGTGTCGGGCAAATTCTTCGGAATATCCACTCATTAAAATGGTTTTTATTTTAGGATAGGCCGATTTAACTTGTTTAATTAAGGTTTCTCCGTCCATCCCCGGCATCACCATATCGGTAATCAGTAAATCAAATTTATCTCCTTTTTGGAAATGTTCAATCGCTTGTTCGGCATTGCCACATTCCGTAACTTGCCATCCTTTTGCTTTTAAGGCACGGGCAGCCACCATACGAACACCATCTTCATCATCTACCAATAAAATATTTAAACTTTCTTTTGGGGTAATGACCGGACGCACAAATTCGGAAACTTTTGACACTTTTTCGGGTTTTTCTTCAAAGCGAGGCAGATAAATTGTAAACGTTGTGCCGACATTTTTTTCGCTGTCTACCGAAATAAAACCGTCTGCGGCCCGAATGACACCATAAACCGTTGATAATCCTAAACCGGTACCGGATACATTAGAGCTTTCCTTAGTTGTAAAAAATGGTTCAAAAATACGAGGCAAATGCTCGGGCGCAATACCCGTTCCGGTATCGGATACAATGATTTTAACATAATCTCCGGCCGGAATAATATCGTTGCCACAGGGGCGTTTCTTTTTGATTTTTTCTTTGGCCGCCGAAATTTTAAAAATACCGCCTTTCGGCATAGCATCTTTGGCATTAACGGCTAAGTTCAAGAAAATTTGCATTAATTGGTTCGGATCAATTTTGACAGACCCTAAATTGCGTTTAAATTCTGTTTTTAGCGTTACAAAGGGTGATAAAGACCGTTGTAATAAGGCCGATAAATCTACAAAGGCATCGTGCAATGAAATAGTTTTAATTTGGCTGGGTTGTTTGCGTGAAAAAGTGAGTAATTGTCCCACTAATCCGGACGCTTTATTGGCATTGCCTTTAATTTGCATTAAATCCATAAAGTCTTCATTATCCGGAGAGCATCTTTGCAACAATAAATCGCAAAAGCCAACAATAGCGGTCAGTAGGTTATTAAAGTCATGTGCAACACCGCCGGCCAATTGTCCCATAGCTTGCATTTTTTGAGCATGAGCAAATTGCATTTCCAAATTTTTGCGTTCGGACGCATCAATTAAATATAAAATAAAGGCATCTTTTTCCGGACCGGTCCATCCGATAAAGGTGTTAAAGATTTTTCCGCCGTATTCTGGAGTCGTTGTTAATTCTAAGCGTTCATTTTTATGGGTACCAATCGCCATTTTATTGAGCTTTGCTGTTAATAACTCGGCAGAATTTTCAGTGAACAGGTGTTGAATGGTCAGACCGTCTAAGGCCCCTTCAATTTGTTTTAAACTGTTTAGTAGCGCCGGATTAGTTCGTATAATATGGTGTTCTAATACATCAATAATAACCGTAGAAACCGGAGAATGTTGGAATAAATTGATATCACTGGTTAAGACCGCCGGTATGTATTTTTGTAAGGTGCCACAGAAAAAAATATCAATATCTGTTTCAAAGGGGCGTTGTAAAACGTGAAAACTGGTTGGTTCTGATTGTGTTCTAGCCAAACTGATACTATCCCAGTGTCCCGAAAATTCCGGTGTGTTTTCAATAATAAAATCACTTAATGGGTGGTCTAAAATATCCTTAACCGTTAAACCAGTTAATTCGCAAAAAGCTTTATTAACATAAATGAGGGTACCGGATTTATCCGTTAAGTATAATGGGTCTGAAAAAGAACTGAGGACATCTGACATAAAAGCCAATTGTCTAGACAGACTTTTATGAATGGCGAAATCGGCCGTTTTATCTTTTGCAACAATCAGGATATTGTCTTCTATCTTTTTGAGTGAAATATCAAAAACCGATTCGGTTGTTTTAATTTGAATATCCAGCGGTGTTGCATTGCAGTAGGCGTCAATCAGCTTTTGTAAGGCACTGGTCGGTGTGGCATTTTTTAAAAAAGTAAATGGATTTTCTGAAGTGCCAAACAGTGTATCAGCCGCCGTATTTGAAGCGATGACTTTATTTTTAGCCGAACGAATTTGACGCGCATCCGATTCGGCATTCAGCAAAGATTCGTAAATTTTGCGTTTGTTCTTTAACATGGCCTCCATCATACTCAGTCTTTTTGCAAAAATCCAGTAAAAATTTAAGGTATTTTTAACTTTTTTATAAAGGCTATGATTTATTGTGAAAAATCATAAGATTGTTTTTTTAATTGTCATGCAACACATCTGATGAGGGAGCCAAAGATTTGACTAAATCTAAAATATTTTTGGCCACTTTTGGATCCGAAATTTGTAAATAATACCGCACCAATTCTAACACATCCTTGCGTTCCAAAACATTGTCTTCTATGACCGTCGGTTCTTCATAAAATCCCATGGGGGCTCCGGTTAAAGACGGTTGAGGTAGATCCTCCATTCCATCAAAAAAGAAATTAACAGAAACACCTAATATTTTTGATAATTTCCACAAACGACCGGCACTGACACGGTTGAGTCCTCGTTCGTATTTTTGAACTTGTTGAAAGGTAATGCCCATTTCTTCGGCCAATTTTTCTTGGCTATATCCGGTAATGCCACGACGTAAACGGATACGAGATCCGACATAAGCATCAACCGCATTAATAGAAGAACTGCTTTTTGTTTTTGTATTTTGGGGGATGGTAGACATGTTTTTTCTCCGTTACGTCAATATCTGCTACTCAGTTTTACATATTTTCAGGAGATTTGTCAAATAAAATTGTATGTAAAAGACATAAGTCGGTATTTTGGGAGAAAAAATGTTATTTTGATAGCGTACAAAACAGCTCAACGTGTCCCGAATAAGTGAATTGATCCACCAATGTGATAGGATTTAATTGCCACCCATTATCAATTAAAATCTTAATGTCTCGGGCCGCAGAAGAGGGATTGCACGAAATCATAATGATTTTTTGAACAGCTGATTGGGCGAGTTGTTGGGTTTGTGCTTTTGCACCGGCTCTGGGCGGATCTATCACAACGATATCACTGTCATTCAATTCGGTGGGTAATAAGGGATTACGGAATAAATCCCGCACAACGCCGTAAGTTCCCAATGTC
>JAFXFY010000251.1 GCA_017513365.1 Alphaproteobacteria bacterium
ATTTAAGGGGGATTTTTTGCGCTTCCCTCTCATCTAAACAACAAAAAAAACGACCCGCCAAAACGAGTCGCTTTGTATTATCACTTGTTCAAACTTTAGAATTTGTATTGAACAGCTAAACTGAACAAGTTGGCATTGGAAGAATACTTCGCATTAAAGTCGGACATACCTTCACTTTTATGTCTGGCTTTCACATCTTTCACAAACAAGTGAGCATACCCACCATCCAATTGCCAGTTGTTTTTCATATAACTGAAACCCAAAGATGTCCAAATCCGACGACCGTCAGGAATTCTGGCTGTTCTGTATTCAGGACCTTTCACAACGGATTGATCATAGGCACCACCAAAACGGAAAATCAAATTTTTACAGTATTGGTAATCGGCACCCAAAGAGTAGAACCACGTATTACGCCAATGTTCGTGTGTTTCGGAAACAGCAGAACCAGCCATATCATAGATATTTAAATCTCTGAATTGGCTCCAACGTGTCCAACGGGCCGTTGCAGATACACTCCATTTATCCGTCAACCGTTGCCAAGCGGATAATGTAATTGTTTCTGGTGTTGTAATTTTTGTTTTGATGTTTTTGGTACCATTTAAAAAACCGGCTGGCAATCCTATAGCACTTAAATCTGTATCGGATATCGTATTTTTACCACGTAAATCTTGAACAACTTTGGAACGATAGGAAACACCCAAACGTGTTTTGTTTTTAACCGGTTCCCATGTGGCACCCAACGTATATCCTAAGGACGTATCATGACCTCGTAAATAAGTTTTTCCGCCAAGATACAAAGGTGTTCCCGTCAATTTATTCGTTTCCACTTCACTCGTCAACTTGGCACGAGCATGCTGCAAGTTCACACTGGCACCCAAAGCTACAGAATCTGTTACATTAATGGACAAAGCCGGAGAAACGTTAACTGTTTGAATTTCACTGCGACCGGCGTGTGTTTTACCAAACCAACCATTTTTATAGTCAGTTGCTAAACCAAACGGTGTGTAAACACCTAAACCTAAAACAGTTCTGTCATTTAATCTGTATTGGGCAAAACCGTGAGGCAAAACACGCACAATGTATGGGCTTTCTTTACCGGATGTTGTACCGGCGGTTCCTTTGGCCGTGGAACGAATCCCAACGGTTGAAAAACCGAGTTGGGCACCACTACGTGTTGTGTAGCTCATACCGGCTGGGTTATAAGCAATGGCGGAATAGTCATCACCAACCAAGCCGGCACCAGCGAAAGAACGCCCTAAACCGGTTGTGGAATATTCGGTTAATTGATAACCGGCGGCATTGGCTTGTACGCTGAAACCTAAAACGGCGGCGATTGCCAAAGCACTTGATATTTTTTTCATAGAAATCTCCTATTTCTTAGTTATACAAACGCATTTTTCTTAGCATATTATGATATATAAGGCTAGAGAAAGCCATATCCCATTATGTCAAATGTCATATTTATGTATTCATTATGTCATAAATGTGTCATAAACAAGAGGGTGGATTTTTTTCTTTTTTTCGTGTATAAAGGCGACATTATTTACGAAAGGATACAAAATGATTTATGTCTTATTAATTTTAGGATTATGCTTATTGGCCTTTGGCGGAGATACCATGGTCTCGGGTGCTGTGGCACTGGCAAAAAAAATGGGGATTTCTACCCTGCTCATCGGGTTAACATTAGTGGGATTTGGAACATCTACACCGGAATTACTTACCAGTTTATTGGCCGCCATTAAAGGGTCTAATGATATTGCTTTGGGAAACGTCGTCGGGTCCAATATCGCTAATATTTTATTGGTGCTGGGCATGGCGGCCGTTATTGCACCGGTTAATGTAGATATAAAAGCCTTTAAACGAGATGGTGGATTTTTGGCCTTATCTTGCATTATGTTAATCATGGCATTATTCTTGGGACAAATCGGCCGCATCATGGGGGCCGTTTTAGTGGCAATGTTAATCGGGTATATTGCGTACTCTTACATAACGGACAAAAAACAACAATCTGCCCAACAAAATACCGAATCCGGTACAGAATCTGCTATGCCGATATGGCTTGCCCTCATTAAAACCGTTAGTGGCATTGCGTTAATGATGTTAGGGGCTAAATTATTGGTAGATAATTCCATTATTTTGGCTCGTTCTTGGGGCGTGTCCGAAGCCGTCATCGGCTTAACCATTGTAGCGGTCGGTACTTCTCTGCCCGAATTGGCCACCTCGGTTATGAGTGCTATTCGGGGCCATAATGATGTGGCTTTCGGAAACGTTGTCGGATCCAATATTTATAATTCCTTATTTATTTTGGGGACAACGGCTGTTTTCTTACCGATTGCGGTTCCTACCGGCATGGGAACAGATATTTGGCTAATGACCATTATAACGACCATTTTAATTGGAATAGCCTTGTGGCAAAAAAGATTTTCTAGGCCGATTGGATTTGCTTTTTTATGTGCGTATGCGGGATATAATTACTATTTATATACTTTGCCTATGTAATCTTAAACCGCTCTGTTTCAGGGCGGTTTTTCATTAGAATCAACGCATTAAAAAAATAATTCAAAAAATAATAGTCGCTTTAACCATTTATACATAATTTAAGGATATAATATCTTTGTAAGGGGCAAAACCTTATGAAACAAAAAAAACAGGAGGCCATTATGAGTGAAATCATTTTAAAAGATGAAGAACGTCAACCGGTAGAATGTTGGACCAGAGTGATGGGATATTTCCGTCCGGTCAGCCACTTTAATAAAGGAAAAAAATCGGAATTTTCTGAACGTGTTTGGTTCAGCGAAGACAAAATAGCCGAAGCCGCTTACGAAGAACAACAACTCAGCGCCTAAAAGTCTATTGATGAAACAAATTGAATTATATACTGACGGCGCATGCTCCGGTAATCCGGGTCCCGGCGGTTGGGCATGCGTTTTAATTTATAAAGAGTCCATGAAGCAGTTTGCCGGCGGCGAGTCGCAGACAACAAATAATCGCATGGAACTAACCGCCGTCATTGAAGGATTAAAACATTTAAAAGAAACATGTCAGGTGCATATTTTTACCGACAGTAAATATGTGTTGGAAGGCGCCACAAAATGGTTAGACGGATGGAAAAAACGTGGTTGGAAAAAGGCCGATAAAAAAGCCGTTCTCAACCAAGATTTATGGATTGCTTTAGATGAAGCTCTGTCCCAACATCATGTCACTTGGACTTGGGTAAAAGGACATGCCGGCCATCCGATGAATGAACTGGTAGACAAATTAGCCTGCGAACAACGGGATACATATAGTCCGGATTTATTAATGTGCCGATAATATATTATTGGACAGCATTTAAGTATTTATATGTGTTTAAAGTATGCCAATAATCCGGTGCCACAATTCCCGATTTATTTTTTGGACCGAACACCACATTAACCGGCGCCGATACTTGTCCAAATCGTTGCATAAAGTGTTTACCTGAGGTTGTATCGGCCGGCAACCGCAAAACAAGTAATTTATCTTGCTCACGCAAAGAACGAGCCACTCCGCTGTTAAACGCTATCAATTTATTCATCGCACATGAAAAACAAACTGGATTTTCAACAGACACAATAACCGTTTTGTCTTCTGCAATTGCTTGTTGAACACGTTCTGGGGTATACACCTCAATATTTTGATTCAGCTTAGCATTTACCACACCCCCAACAATCAACCAAATCAATAAAAATACAGCTGGTAATCTGGCAAACCATAAAATGGCATTCATTTCTTTTTTCATCATTTTATGTAAGGCAAAAAAGGCCTTGGGGTATCGCTTTATCCAAGTAAATGGCCACATAACCATTACCATCCATAATAATCCCATACCTAATGGAGCTAGGGCATACTGTCCGGCAAAGCCCACAGAATCGGCCAAATAGGGTTTTGGCAAAATAATAACCATTAAAAGACATGCGGCCAACGAAAAACGCGGATTAAGTATCCAATAAAGCAAACATCCAATTGTAAACCACCATAAAACGGGACTTAATTGAACTAAATCCACGGCCGGAATTAATCCCGCTTGCCAACCTAAAGACCACGCCGTTCCGACACAGGCCAATACAATCAATGTTTCGGTTACGGATTTTTCCAATTGTTTAACTGTGCGGTGCATATTTAACAAAAAGTAAGCAAATAATGGTGTTGCCAAAAACAATAAAAATCCGCCAATAAACAATGACGCCCAACTAAAATCTGCCACAACTGTTTTAAAATCACCACGTTGTACTTTTGTCGATACATCAAAAATACCAAATGACGTGATTAACTTAATCGGTAAAATCATCCCCTCAGCAATCGGTTTAGAGGGCCGAATCACTAAAAGAGCCGTTTTATCGTTTATCTTTTTATCCACTTCGGTAAATGTGAAATCCTCATCAATTTGAACAGACAGTATTTTTGTTGATTTGGCTAATTTAAAAAAGAGCTGTATATCCCCTTTGTCATTCATGACAGCTTGAACTTCGGCATTATCCTTCACCGGTGCCGGCACGGCTTGCAACTGAGTCATCATATACCCACACAAGCCTGTTTCCCCAATGGCATTCGGCTGTAAAGTCAAATCCAACATTGATGTATCCGATGTTTTTACATTATCAAATGGGTTCAAAGCGGTCCAATCCACCTGAACTTGAACGGTAAGCGGTGTATCATAAGAAAGCGGTTCAAAAAAAATCGGGAATAAAGTTTCTTCAAAATAAAATAGTGTACGGGTCCACCCTTGAGGCAACGGATACATAATCGGATAAGAAACAACACTTTGTTTAACGGGCGTTTTTAACGTAATTTTCGGCTTTGTTAAGGCTACCCGTGGATGAATTTGCATTTGCACGGCCATATAAACAGCTTTATTTTTCTTAAGACCCGTATCACAAGACACCAATCTCATTCGTCCAAAAGGTGTTTCTTTCCACTCACCGTATCCAGCCAATCCTGTTATCGGATTAGCTTCAGTGAACATCATTAAATACAGAGCCGATAACGGATGATTGGTTTCTTGGGCTTTGTTTGCCTGTTGCTTTAGATTTTGATTTTCTCTTTGCCAATCATACCCAACCTTATACATAGAAATCAATGCCCGTTCCAATCCACCAACATTATCGGGCAACATTTCTTCCCAATTTTCTGGGAACTTATCGTTTTTTACAGACTTTTTTTCGGTATCTGACGGACTTTGCGTTTGTACAATTTGGCCCTCTTGCTGTGATACGGATGATTCCGGCAAATCCGATTGAGCCACAGCCAAATCAACAAAAAATAAAGATAAAAACATCAAAAATATCAAAAAAATGCGTTTCATATCCTTACTATAACAAAAAAAAACTTGATTGTCTTTAAAAAAATGTGTAAAATAGCACCAGTTTTAACTTTTTTATGGAGGATATCATTAAACCGAATTTATCAAGCTCTAATCAAGCCGGTGCCGTATCCAAAGACGGACCACGTATTAACGAGCAAATTACATCACCAAAAGTCAGATTGATTTTGTCTGACGGTGAAAATGTGGGGGTTGTGCCAACTAGTGAAGCTATTCGCAGAGCTGACGAGCTTGGATTGGATTTAATTGAAATCGCTCCGAACGGAGAGATTCCCGTTTGCAAAATTTTAGATTCCGGCAAATACAAATATGAAATGCAAAAACGTAAAGCCGAAGCTAAGAAAAAACAAAAGGTTCAAGAAACCAAAGAAATTAAATTTACACCCAATATCGGGGATAATGATTATTCCGTAAAAATGCGTTCTGCTAAACGCTTTTTGGAAGAGGGAAACAAAGTCAAATTTACACTTCGTTTCCGTGGTCGTGAAATGAGTTATGTGGATTTGGGGATGGAGGTTTTACGCCGTGCTAAATCCGAATTAGAGGATGTCGCCAAAGTGGACCAAGAACCCAAAATGGACGGTCGTCAAATGGCTATGATGATGTCCCCGAAATAATGGATATTCATAAAGTATTTCAAACCACCTCAGGCAAAGGTGGTTTTTTTGTATATTTTATCATTAAGTAAAAAAAACACCCCACGATTTGCGGGGCGATTTTGTGGGAATAGTGTTATTCTTCTTTGTCAGTTTTGATCTAAATAACAAAAATCTCCTTTCTTGGTGCGATTGGCACAAACCTCCTCACATTCACCGGTACCAACGTAAATCGGATCTTTTGTGCTACAAGAATAACAAACTCCTCTCATATGCATTACAGGATTTTTATCGCTACATTTTTTAACACAGAGATAAGCATCGGTCAGA
>JAFXFY010000252.1 GCA_017513365.1 Alphaproteobacteria bacterium
GGGTGATCCGGTGGAAATTGAAGTGGTTAAAAGTATTGATAAATATAATACTTTACACCATGCCGGAACGGTGGAGCGTACAGGTATGCAAGTCAATCAACGCTATGACGTTGCCGGTATTAATCCGGAATTTACGGCCAATATTATGGTATCTTGCGTACGGGCATGTATGGCGGCAAAAAATAAAGAAGAATTTGGTTCTTATACCTTTATTGAACGACCACTCACGGAATATATGGCCGGTTCAACTTTGGAAGAAAAGTTAGAAGGGTACTAGAATTTTGACAAAATCCGAAAAAAGGTGTATAATAAATAGATAAGCACCTTATTTTAGGATAGGAGGAAACGTACATGCTGTTTTGGTCATTTGTTTTGGCATTTGTCTTATCTATGTTGTACTATATGAGTCCCGTTCATAATGTGGTTCAGGTAGAGGAAAAACCATTGGCTGATACGCTGGTGGCCACATTCGTGAGTGCTCACCAAGCTGCCAAACGATTGACATACACGGATACGGTGGGTAAGAAGACGATAACTAAACAATGCGTTGATATTGACAGTGATGGTAAGTCTGTCTCTGTAGATTGTGTTGACGCAGAAGGTAATCCCATTGAAATTGAGGTGGAAGATACCTCAACGCGTGTGATTACGTTTACGTATAAAGAAAAAATGCAAGGTTTAAAGACCAGTGCTACGTCTGATTTTTTAAAGAAAGAGGAAAGTTTATCTGCCTTAGACAGTTCCAGAAAATACAGTGATGGCACGTTGGCCAAGATTGTTCCTGATAAAATTAAAAGATTTTTGCCGGCTGTGTCTAATGAAACATTTGAAGAGTATAATATCACGTCGGCCTTTGCCTGTATTACGGATGCAGCAGAGGATGGTGGTACAACCAACGCATACCTGACCTTTGATTGTCAAGGTGGAAAAGGTGGCGGTATGGGAGGTAAGAATGAAAGTGAGGAGGCAAAAAAGGCCAGTATTGGTGATTATGTGATTACCTATATGCAAGCTCCGAAGTCAGAAGGTCTTGCCCGTAATGAATTGTGGCGCAGTGGTATTTTGCGTCGGACAAAGGGATCTCACGAATGTGGTGTTTTGTGGAAAACCGAGGATGGGGAGATTACTGCGTACTTTTATGGATATAAAGACGGCGATGTTGACAAAAGTACACTACATGAGAGAAAAATTTCTATTCCTAAACGTAAAAGATATGATGAAACATCGCCTTACATTATGGATAATTCCAGACGTTTTACAGTATCTGTTCCAACTTTGATTGGTCAGGCTGTTGCCGAAGAGGATGTGGCCTTAGCTTCTGATATGCAGGATGGTTATCTGCTGTTTTGCATTACACCGATGGATGATATTAAGGCATCGTTCATAGATAAATGTAAACGTGGGTATGGTAAATATATCATTAAAGAGAAAACGGATAGTAGTACAGAGAATGAATTGCTAGATTGTAGGAATACAACAACTGAATAAGGAGGGATAAGTCATGACAAATAAACAAGAACGTGGAGCGATTATGCTGGAGGTATTGGCAGTCCTCGCTCTGATCGGTGTGATGGGACCGATGCTGTATAAACAGGTTTTATCCCGAAACCAAGAAATTTCAAACGTAAATATTGCCGCCGAAATGCGTGCGATTAAAGAGGCTATGAGCGCCGCTATTGCAGCCGACAGTGCTGTATTAGGTCAGTTATGCAATACTACAACGGGGACTGATTCTTTGGCGGCATGTGAGGCCGGAGAGGCTAGTTTCCAAACGGCTGTAGAAGAGTTCTTACCCATTGGGATGGATGGTATTTTGGATGCTGATTACGGCTATACGATTAAGTTGTACAGTCAAAATGCAACATTACAAAGTGGTGAAAATATTCCGATTTTTGTTGGTGTTGTTGCCGGTGCCGATTTAGCCGGTGATTGGAATTGGAAACGGGCAGCCCGTATTGCCAACCTTATCGGAACGGATGGGGGTATTACTCAAAACGGCAACTTGGTCGGTACCGGTGGTAGTTGGAAATTATCGAATGGTATTGCGACCGATTTAGCCGGTGAATTGGGTGTTGATGTAGATTATCCGATTGTGGTGGCGACAACGGCCATGGATACATTTGATCCGGATTTAGGGGTAACGGACCCGAACGCCGTATTTGTACCGAATGAGGTCGGTTTCGGCGATTTACACGCTTGGAATTATTTTTCCGTTGCTGGAGATAAAAATTGTATTAACATAGCCCATGATACAGTGGGGGCTTCTGATACGATTTATCGGGCCGGTGGCAATGGTAATACTTGTAATCCGCTGTTTTGGGTTGACGGTGATTCAACAGATTTAAGTAAAAGAGGTCATGTTTACGTTAAAAATAACTTGTATATCGGTTTAGATGGAGATAAAAAATCATTTGCCTTTGAACGCAAAGATGCCACAGGCGGTGATTTAACCAATAATCGTTTTGTTGTTTACGATATGAGTGGAAACGAAAAATTGGAAATCAATGATAAAGGTCAAATTATTGCCAAAGATGATAAGATGACAATAACGAAAGCGGATGGAACAACGGATACATATAACTATGGTATTGATCCGGCGAATACGTCTGTGCTGAATGATGTGCGTTTAGCTTCCCGGGGTGGCGCTCGCCTTAGCGATATTTTACCGAACTATATCAGTAAGGGTATGTATCAATTATCCAGTACGACAACTGCATCTAATCAATCATGGTCAACTGACATTAAAAAGCCGGCATGTCCGGAAAATTATGTGGCGGCTGTGATTGTTACACCACTCAAATGGGGGGCTTCTACTGTGCAACAAATTGTTGTTCCTCAAACCAATGCGACAGCACATAATTTATCGGCTCCAAGTGGTGGCGGTAAAGTGACGGGTACAATTAATGCGGTGACGGTTCCGAAAGCCAACATTACACAGTATGCATTGGCAATTGAAATTACCGGTGGTAGTGGCGCTGATAACAGAACGGATAGTACCTCAGAAACGCCTTGGACTGTAAAAATGGGGTATAAAAATGACAGTGGGGCTTGGGATGGAAATTTAAAGAACGGTGAAATTCAAGCACTCGCACAAACATATTGTGTCTATGCGCCAAGTGATACGACATATGATCCGAATGCTGTGACCGGGGATAAAATCTCAGATAATTTGAAATAAAAGGAGTAAAAATGAAATCAGGTTTAAAATATTGTTTAATGGCGGTTATGGCCGTTTCCCTCACCGGATGTACTTATTCTCGTGGCAGTGCGTTTGATGATATCTATGATGCCGCCGCCAGTGGTGATACAGAAACCTTAATTGATATTGTGGAATCCGGTGAAAGTTTAAATGCTTTAAACAGTGATAATATCACGCCCCTGTGTTATGCCTATATGCAAAATAATGAAACGGCGATTCATCATTTGCAATCCTATGGGGCTAATCAAGGGGCTAATTGTATACGGACAAAAAATGGTCAAACGTTGGTTCGATATGAGCCGGAACACAATCCGCCACAAAAACAATATCCAAAAACAATGAATAATTCTAAAATGACCACAACGGCTATTGCGGGTGCGTCTGTGTTGGGATTATTATTGTTGATTTTTTAATCATGAATTTTTATCAAGTTAGGAGGGCTTTTAGCCCTCTTTTTTTTATACCTGATACCCGACCTATGTCGGTATTTTATCCTCTTGTGAGCAGACATTTCAAATCTTACTTGTAAGAATGTATATAGGGGGTAAAATATGACAGGAAATAAGCATCTAAAAATAATCGTTTGGATTATATTGGTATTATTGGGGATTTTAGCGTATTTTTCTTTTACCTTATCGGGACATAAAACGGTTGTTGCCAAACCTCAAGACAAAAAACAATCGGTTCACGTTTTATCTATTGTTCCCGAAAATAAAACAATACGCCAAACCTATATCGGATATGTTAAACCCATTAATCAAGTCGCTATACATACCTATATCCCGGGGTTTATAGATAAAGTCATTGTACAAGGTGGGCAGATGGTCAAATCCGGTGAGTTATTATTCACGCTTAAGCAAGATGAATATCGGGCTCAAATGGATTTAGCCAAAGCCAAAGTATCGGCTATGCAAGCCACTTTAGAAAATGCATCCGTACATTATGAACGTATGAAAACAGCCGGCAAGCAAGCCATATCAAAAACGGATTTAGATAATGCCAGAACGGCCTTTTTAACGGCTGAGGCAGAATTACAACAAGCTCAGGCCGATGAGCGTTTAGCGCAAGTCAATTATGATTATACGATGTTATATGCTCCTATCTCGGGACGAGTCGGAGATGTGTCTATTTCCGTCGGTGATTATGTTTTTCCGCAATCTTCCGCTTTAGCTGACATTATTCAATTTAATCCCATTCGGGTACAATTTTCCATATCTGATAAAGTATATTTAGATGAAATTAAACAAGGAAAACTCCCCTTTTCGGATTGGAAGATGTATTTGAAATTGACTAACGGAAACGTGTATTATCAAACAGGACAAATAAAATACTTAAATAACGAAATTAATCTCAGTACCAGTGCCATAACGGTGTATGCCGATTTTGATAATCCGGATGGGATTTTAGTGCCGAATGCTTACGTTGATGTGGTATTGGAAAAACAAATTCAAAATGGGATTTTTGTCCCGCAATCTGCGGTTAATTTTACATCTCAAGGAACGATTGTTTATACCTTATCTTCAGATAATAAAATTGCCTCAACCCCTGTTCAAGTGGGCGCTATGAGTGAGGGGCTGTA
>JAFXFY010000021.1 GCA_017513365.1 Alphaproteobacteria bacterium
ATATCTCATCGGCCAATTGTGTATCCGGCATAATCACCCATGATTTTAATACCTTGTTAATACGGTTTGTCATTTCAGCCGCAGCCGTTTTGGTAAAGGTTAAACACAAAATCTTTTCAGGACGACCAGATAACAGCAATAAATTCAATACTCTATCTGTTAATACCTTTGTTTTTCCCGATCCTGCCGAGGCCGATACCCAAACAGAGCTGAGGGGATTACTGGCACGTCGTTGTTCTTTGTTTACATCAATCATCTTGCTGTTCCTCTTCATCCTCACCGCTCAGCCATTCTTTGGCCCGAGATAAATGTTCATAATCATTATATCGTGGGGCAATTTTAGGGGCCGGACACGATTCATAAGCCACATTTTCATCATTAAAAACAGTAATCAGTTTTTTTAGACCTAAATAAGCCGTTTCAATAACGGTATCTTCATCTGATTTTTTATTCATTACCGATGTTATTTTGGCATTTTGTGTTTTAGCCGCTAATCGCCAATAAGCCAAATCAGACACATGACGTTTACCAATTTCTTGAAATCCACCCTGAGTGAGTAAATACCCTTCCAGAGGTAGTTGTGGAGCAAATCCGGCATGAACTTCTTTAGTCGTTGGCGGTGTTCCGGTTTTATAATCAATAATTTCAACACTGCCATCATTCATTAAATCAATTCTGTCGGCAATGCCCAATAATGTAAATGGTCGTCCGGTCATATCTTCAATCACGCATTCTGCCGTTTGTTCTACAAAACTGGTCTTGACACGGTCAAGGCGTTCGGTTTGTCGGTTAATAAACCAAGAGGCAATAGCCTTAAATTTAGGCATATAAAAAGCCAAATCCCCTTCATTAAAACCGGCAGCTGTTAAGTTTTTCAATCCCAAATTAATTAAAGATTGTAAATCTAAAGAATGAGGATTTTGTGCAACAAAACATTCTAGTGCTTTATGGACGGCATTTCCAAATATTTGTTGTTTTTGAGGCGATTCCAACGGATTTAATGGATACAGTTTTAATATATATCTGGCATAAATGGCATAGGGATCACGCATCCACAATTCAATTTTTGTAACAGATAATTTTTGTGGTCTGGCCTCTAAGGGTGGTTTAGGGGCAGGGCGAACAATGGCCTCAGTTTGTGTCGGCGTATCCAATAATCTGGCTGGTGTTTTATTTAAATTCCACGGAATATTGGCCGCCGTTAACACAGCCTCCATACGTGATAAGAACCGTGACGGAATAGTCGGTGCACCGTCATTTTTTAAACTGCGCGTTAAGTATACCTCTTTGGCACAAAAACAACCGGCAAAATCCATAGCAGCAACTGCAATTTTATTTTCGGGAGCTGGTAATCCTAACGCTTGTCTCATCGGTCTGTTTAACCAAGGTCCCGTATCCGGCAATTGGGGAAAAGTCCCTTCATTTAACCCACCTAAAATAACAACATCCGGCCGATGAAAACGTGCCTCAATTGGCCCCAAAATATCTAATCTGGGATGCATACCGTATTTAGGACGTACCGTTAAAGAAGACATTAAGATTTCTAATACTTTGGGATAAAAAGCGGGTTCAATGTCTCCCAATAAATCGGCATATTCAAACAGTTCCGTAAAAAATGTATAGGCCACTTGTCCGGCTTCATTACTCCATAATCGCTCATAGCCTAAGCGGTCATGACTGGTGGCTAAGGCCTCAGCCATTTCAATATGCGTTCGCAACAACAAAGAAAATGACGCCAAACGATTTGGTGTAAACAGTTGATATAATTTTGATAAATCAGTCTTTGTTTGATATTCTAGTTTAATATTATTCTTTCGGGCAATTTGCTCGGCTTTTTTTATTTTTAATCTGAGCATCGTTGGATTAATACCATCTGCACTAAGCGGATGTTTTAACAGAGCCAGCAAATTGTTACCATCTTGAGGTGTTAAGGCTACATTTGATAAAAGAGATAAATAAATCCCGATAGGCGTTTGAGATAAAGGAACACCGGCAGAATCATCCAACTCAATACCCCATCTTTTCATTTCAACGGATACCCGTCTTGCAAGTGAGCGGTCTGTTGTTACAAAAGCGGCCGTTTTTTCTGGTGTTTCCAGTACCTCACGCAAAATTAACGCAATGGTTAATGCTTCTTGAGCTGTATTTTCACAATCATATCGTTTAACATGGGCTAAGGCCTCTGGCGTAATTCCTTGCACAAATTGCCAGCTGTCTGTTTCCTCTGCCGGCTTTAATGTTTCGTGCATTAACAGTTCGGCTTGTGAGGTACCTGATGATAAGTTAGTTAACTCATTTGGCTTAACATTCAAAGCATCCAGTAATCGTTTTAATGGATATTGCGCATGAATGGGAGGTAAATCATCAAATTCTTTTGTGGTTAAGCGTGTGTCTGTGCCATCTAAAAATAATGTACCATTTGGTAAAGCATTAATGACTTTGGCTAATTCAATCACGGCTGGGATAGCG
>JAFXFY010000022.1 GCA_017513365.1 Alphaproteobacteria bacterium
TGAAAATGAAGCGACTTTGACAGCACAGATGACGGTGTCAAATGTAAAAGAAGACGCTCAGGTTGCCTTGGTGGCAGATGCTCAACTCACATCGGCTAAGTTGGCGGAAATATATGGAATTAAACCGGTGTCCATCGGCATTGATGTGGCCGGTAATATGAAAAATATGACGTTAAATAAATTGACGGTTTCCGGTGGAAAATCCGATGTCGTGATGAATGGATTGATTGCTTTAACTGAAGCTGTTCCGATGATTAAAGCTCAAGTCGTTTCTCGTTATTTTGATATTTCCGATTTTATTTTTGAGGGACTGCCCGTTGCAAAGACACAAACTAAAACGACAGAACAGATTCAAAAAACATCTCTCTTTTCGGATGATAAAATTGATTTGTCTGTTTTAAAACATGTTAATGCTCAAGTAGCTGCGACGTTTCAATATATTAAGGTGCCACACATTGATAATATCGGTATCGCCGTGTCCGGTGATTTAACAAATGGGTATTTGTCTGTTCCTTCTTTAACGCTTAGAACGCCAGCCGGTACAATTAAAGGAAATGTTTCTTTAAATGCAGCTCAAATGCCGGCGAAGGTTCAAATCAATATGCAATCGGATGAATTGCAATTAGATGCGATTAAACCTGTGGCAGAACAAGTAAGAGGGGCCGATGTTTTAACAACACTTAAATTAACGACACAAGGTGATTCGGTTAAATCTTTTGTTTCTGGTTTGAATGGACAAGTCGTGTTAGAAATTACCAAAGGGGAAATTCTCAACAAGTGGTTTAATTCTTTGCCGGTTGCCATGGGATTACTTGAAAATAAATCCAGTGGGATGAATTTTGCTGTTACAGAACAAAACAGCGAATTGATTTGTGGCGCAGTTAATTTGTCTATCAAAGATGGTGTGATTACATCCGATAATCAAATTGCCATTGAAACGTCAGTTGTGGATTTTGCCGTCAGTGGGAATGTTGATTTGCCGAAAGAAGAATTATCTTTGACAATGGCTCCATCTGTATCAAATGCAAAATCAGCAGTACAAGAGGCTTTGGCTTTAACCAAAATTGTGAAGATTTCCGGTCCGTTTACTCAGCCAGCTTTTTCGGTTGATACAAAAACAGCCGTTCAAACAGCCGTTAAGGGTGGTTTGACTGCTTTGGCTAATAAGGTTGCCGAAAAACAAGGTATTCAGTTGTCAACTTCTCAAAATACAGGAAACGTACATTTGTGTGAAAGAGTATTGGGACGTCCGTTGACTGGTCAAACAGCTGTGCGTGTGTCTCAACCGGTTCAAACAAAAGAACCTGTTGCCACAGTGCAGACACCGGCAGTAGATGCCAAAGATATGATTAAGCAACAATTACTTGATTCGTTAACTAAGGCATTGAAAAAATAGGAGATGATATGCAAATCCACATTCGTATTTTTGGACGAGTGCAAGGAGTGGGGTTCAGAGCTTGGACAGTGCGTCAAGCTCTTGACCTTAATTTAAAAGGATTTGTTCGTAATCGTCGAGATGGTAGCGTGGAGATTTTGGCAGAGGGAGAACAGGTGTCAGAGTTGTTTTTGCGTTGCCAAAGGGGGCCAACATTTGCGCGTGTAGATAGAGTTGAACCGGTGGCGTATCCGGATGCTCCGATGCCGGAACAAAACGATACCTTTGTTTCTTGCCAAACGGTTTGATACAGGAGGAAATATGAATAATCAATGTTTATATAAATTGTGTGTTTTGGGATTGATTTTCAGCTTTTTGCCATTTTTTAATTTTATACCGTTCTCTGTCAGAATATGTGGTTGTCAGGCAGGAGGGATATTGCAACTGGGAAAAGGTTTTGATGGTGAGGCTATGAAGTTTGTTCGTGGCGGATAATGGTTTCTTTAGAAACGATGTATTTATTTTTGGATAGTTTATTATAAAATCCTCTCAGTTTTTGAGAGGATTTTTTTTGAAACAAACGCTAAAAAAATAATTTTATACAGCCGTTTGATATTTTTCCGGCAATGGGATTTTAGACATTGTTTTGAGTTTAGCGTGATATTCGCGAACGATTGAATTACCTTGAGCTTCAACAATTAAAACGGAAGAAACGTGCAACAAATCTGAACGGATATCCGGATGAACGTATCCTAACACCACGGTATTATGTTGAGAACGGTATAACAAGGCGTGTTCACCACCATCATAAATAACTTGTGGTGTTTCGGCATCGTCCATACGGGCACGAATTAAAATCATAACATCGCCGGAAATATTTTTTAAAATATTATACTTTGTTTCTTCTTCAATTAAATGTTGTACCATGATATTACCTCACACATTATATATTTAATTATCCCACACTTTGGGGTAAAAATCAACGAAAAAAAATATTTTTTTTAAATAAAAACATTGACAAAATTAAAAAAATAAGATATATTAAAACAATCTGTATGTTATTAATCTGTGAAAGGTAAAAATAAAGAAAATGCATTTGGATAATCATAAAGAGTCACAAACGTGTAATGTGATGACGGCGGATAGCTGTCAAAATATTGAGGCAGCCTTAAATTATGTGGCCGAGAAGTACGCCTCGTTATCTCCTAAAGGAGTACAACATATACAAAATTATATTACAGAGCAAGTTAATCAATGGGTTGAACAATCCAATGGAAAGTTGACTACACAAGATATTATGTATGGGTTGATTCGGGCTCATATTATTATGCAAGGCTCAGGGGATGATGTCTGTCCGGTTGATGTACGGTATGCCGTTGAACATCCAATGCGTATTTCGCAAATGGCTTATGGTATTCGTCCCGATGATGATAAGGCCGCACGGCGTGTGTCTTTTTTAACAGATATGTTATTTGATGATAACGGAAAACCAGCTTATGAAACCCAACGATTATTTTTGAGTGCGTTAGCTGATAACCTTATTCAAAGTGGTCAAGCCGATACACCGGCTGTCAATCAGTGGTAAAAGTGCTGTTGGATGGAATGACGCGTTCAGCTAAAGAACAAGATTCTTGGAATGCAGTATCCTTAGGTATGACGCAAGAGGCAGCTTGTTATTTAGGGGGAGGTCAGACGCAGTCGCCTCGTTCGGTGGCAACACATCGTTCAAATGAACAAGTACATACAGTTCATTTGGAACGGCATTAAACAGACATTAATATATTTATAAAAAAAGACCGCTTGTAAATTCAAGCGGTCTTTTATAAGGAGGAGTGTCATGAAAAAACCACCTCTTGGTGGCTTTATAAATGGTGCCTGGGGACGGGATCGAACCGCCGACACAGGGATTTTCAGTCCCTTGCTCTACCAACTGAGCTACCCAGGCAAGGTTCTTTCTTTTGCGAAAGTAAAACCTTTATACATTATTTTTTTTCACTTGTCCAGTGTTTTTTTGAAAAAAAATAAAAATTATTCATTTTTGGCGGATTCTATAGCCTCTTGTGCCCATTCTTCATCTGTTGGCACTTCATTTGTATGCATAACATAATCGCCTTTTAACCACCGGCCAAGGTCAATGTCAGCACATTTTTTGCTACAAAAAGGGTGGTATTCCAAAATAGATTGTTTTCCGCAAATTGGACATTTTTTATTTAAAATGGGTGTTTGAGTCATTGTTTATCCTTTATAATAAATTGATGAGGGATCAGATGAATATCGGCTGTAAAAATAGCACGATTTTTTAATTTTTCTCTTAATAACTCAATAACTTGAGGATGAGCTATCACATGTTTTAATGTTTTGCTTTTTGTAATGTTTTCGCAAATTTGATAGGCTGTAGACAGAATATTAAATTCTCCAGTGGCGGTTAAAAAAACATCAGCAAGAGGGGCATAGGTGCGTGTGCGTTTAATTTCAAACAATCGACCTTTTGTCCACCCACAAGGATATGATAGAGAATCTTTTTTTAATAAATCAATGAGATATTTTTCTAAAGCGATTCGCTCTTGAACGGATTTCGCCCCAATAAAGTCAATTAAAATTAATCCACCTAAATGACGTTTGGTAATTTCTTTCGCAATTACTTCGGCCGCTTTTTTGTTCAGTATATGAGTTTTTTCTGTACAATTTCCCGAATCCACGTCAATTGTCCAACACGTTTTTGTGCGTTCAATATGAATACTTGCTGTTTGATAAAATGGAACGGTTGGATGTAGGGCTTGCTCTAACGCTTCTTGTGTTTTGTCATTCCACTCTGCAAATGTAGTAATTTCAAATTGTTGAGCAATACTTTGTGCAAGAGGAAGTTGTTCATCGCAGATTTGTGTAATGAAAATACCATTGGCATCTTTGTCTTGACGGGCCTCTTTCGTAATTTTAATAAAAACGTGTTCGCCTTCATTGTGTTTTTCTTTTGATGGCACAAAGACGGACCATTTTTTATCGGTTTGAACAAAGTATCCGTTTAATGAGGTGTCATGCTTGCGAATAATACCCCCAAGGGTATCATTTAAATTTAATCGTTCGGGTCTGTAAATGAAAAAGTCAGATATAGAACCATCAGCTTGCTGAATAGCTACGATTTCTTCGCCGAGGTTATTTTTGCAGATTAATTTCATAAAACGCCACGTAAAACTTGAGCTACTTCAAAGATGGGTAATCCGACGACATTCGGAAAAGATCCGATTGTTTTTCGTACAACGGCGGATAACATCCCTTCAATTTGATAGCCGGCAACATTTTGCCATTGACCAGAATCCAAAATAGCCTCAATATCCACTTTATCTAATTTTTTGATAATAACAAATGTCGTAACTGTTTTGGTAATGGTTGTTCCATCCGGTTTGACGACACAAAAACCGGTAATGACTCGGTGTTTGCGTCCGGATAATAATTTTAAGTTTTCAAAAGCTTCTTCCCGAGTTGTTGCTTTACGTATCATCCGTACGCCAACGGCAATAACCGTATCGGCTGATAAAATGTATTTATTTGGGTGTGTGGCCGCTACAGCCAATGCTTTTTCTTTGGCAATCCGATAAACATATCTGGCCGGTAATTCTTTTTTATGAGGCGTTTCATCAATATCGGCTGGCACAACGGCGCACGGAGCCAATCCCGCCTCTTGCAATAAACGCAACCGAGCCTTAGAACCGGAAGCCAAAATAAACGGGTGTTTTAATCCCCAAGGGGAGAGAGCTTGATTATTCATCTGCTTGTGTTTTTTCCTTGCGTTCGTGGCGTTCTTGAGCCTCA
>JAFXFY010000023.1 GCA_017513365.1 Alphaproteobacteria bacterium
CCAAGGTATTTTAATTGCCGGTATTTGTATATCTCCCCCATTGGTAGGTACCATAACAACCGATAAAGTTAATTGACCACGAATTGTATCGGCCTCAGATACAGTGTTGCGTGTTTCATTTGACGGATAAACTTTAATATTAGAAGTAGCGGGTTGTTGTGGTACCGGTAAAGAGTCGGCATTAACCCCTATAGCAGATAAGGTGATAATGCGTTCAATGGTATCACCCACTTTTAAATCAGACGGTATTTTATCTTCATAAGTCAACTGTACATTGGAACTGGCCAGCCACCAACCTTGCCAATTATCCGGTTTCGGTTGGATTTGAATTTGAATAGGGGAGGCTTCTGCAAATACTTGTTCTTGCGCACCACTACCCATTAATCCGTCAAATAAAAGGCCCATTTCAAACAAATCACCCATACTTTTGCGTCGGTCTTGACGCGTTGCACGCATACCGGTAAACGAGGCCGGTTGAATGGTTATTGAACCCGATTGTTCCGGTGTAATTAAATACTTACGTTCTACAATTTTAACGGGATGTCCTTGTTGCATAACAGTACGTACCTCATCTTACCCCAGTAATTGAACTGAGGCATTTTCGGCAGTTGGAGCTTCAAAGGTACCCTCTAAAATTTGATGTATATCTCCCATACGAATGGTGTATAAAATGCCTTGCCCGATATAGTAAGGACCGTTTGATATTTGAGCTTGTAATTCTAATGGGGGTGTTTGGGTAGAGGTCGTGCTTGTATCTTGTGCTCCCAAAACCGTTAATTGAACCGGATTTAATTTTTCACCGTCTAAGGTCAAGTTATCCAATGTTATAGTTCCGATACGTTTGGGAAATAAGTTATAACTGAGTTGATAGGTTTGGCTGATTTTGCCATTGATATTAGTCATGTTTGTTCGGGAATTATGACCGCTGATACGAAAATCTTTTTTAATTGAGGACAAATCGGGCCCGTTCGTAATGGGGTTATCCGATGTAAATATCAATTCAACGACTTGTCCGACAACGGTTTCGGTCTTAGAAAATGATACGTCTGCCGCCCAAACCGGTACAGTTATACATAACATTAAAGCAAGTAAAACAGATTTCATTGTGATTTCCTTATGTATTGTTGATACAAACGATATCTTAACAATCTGGAGGGATCTTGTTTGATTTTATTCAGCAGTTGTTCAGATTCTTGATCAAATTGTTTGTCATATTGGGGGATTTCTTGCGCCTTGTCATTTTCGGACGGTTCCTCGGCAGTCTGTGGTTCATTCATCGGTTGTTCTTCCGATTCGTTTTTGGGGTAGCTAAGGCTTTCTTGATTTTCGGGTTGCGATGGATTGAGTTGTTGGTCTTGAGCGCTGTCAGATGATTGGCTTTCTTCATTTTGATTTTCAGATGGGTCGGCATTTTGTTCATTTTGTTGGTCGGATGAACTGGAGTTGTTATTTTGGTCCTGTTGTTCGGAAGATTCAGAGTCGTTTTGGTTTTGCTCTGTTTCTTGGGTGTCTTGATTCTCCTCATTATTTTGTTGATTTTGATTTTGTTGCTTAGGAGGCATTTGTTGTTGTAAATACTCTTTGTTAAATTTTGCCTCGGCATGATTTGGATTTA
>JAFXFY010000024.1 GCA_017513365.1 Alphaproteobacteria bacterium
ACCGAAAATTGTTATACACAAGAAATTAATATGAAATAAACAAAAACAGGTGCCTTGAAACACCTGTAAAAAAATTAAATGAATGAAAGCGGATACTGTGACGGTGTCCGTTTTTAAATAACTGTTTAATTGGTTTCCTTACACCCAATCACCCACACATCATAAGCGGCATGTTCCATTGCCGACAATGCCGGATTTGAAGAAAACATCCAACCGGTAAAAACTTCCGCAATTGTCCCATCGGTCTTTTTTTCCGTAATTGTTAAAAAAGCAGAATTTTCGGGTGTTTCTTCGGGAGAACGCGTATAACATTTTTCAACTCCGATGGTTAAATGACCAAAATTAATCTGCTCACCGACCTTTGCGTACATCGTACTGACACGTCCCGTGATTTTATCTACGCCACGTAAAACGGCGATATTCATTGGTAATTCGGCACTTTGAACGGACACTCCCATCAACAAACAAATGGCAAAAATAATTTTTTTCATATTTCCCCCTATTTCGTAGATAAGAAAATAAATTCCGAAATATTATCTTCCAATGACTTATAGCTGTGCGTTTGCGTCATGGTATCACCATCTTTTAAAATGGCTTGACTTTTACCAGGTTCTAAACGGACATATTTATCCCCCATCATCCCCACATCGACAATACCGGCAATCGTATCAATCGGTAATTTAACATTTTGGTCAATACTCAGTTCCACATCGGCCGTATAATCTTGAGGATTTAAACGAGTGGCCATAACTGAACCGACTTTAATACCGGAAATACGGACATCAGAGCCAACTTCTAACCCACCGATTTTGGAAAAATTGGCTGTAATCGTGTATCCTTCTATCCGTTTAATATCCACACGAGAGGCCGCAAAAAACAAAAATAACCCCGTAAAAATCAACACAAAAAAACCTAAAATCGTTTCAACCGGATTTTTTTTCATTATTCTTCTCCATTTTCTGTTTGACCTTCACACGGCGCACAAACCGGTTCGGGTTTGTTTTTCTTTTCCCGCATGTAGACCATCACCTTATCCATTAGCTCACTTAAAATCAAAGCATCTTGCGTATAGGAAATATCATCACCACTGGCCAAAAGTTCTTCATCCCCGCCCGGTACAATTTCAATATGTTTACTGCCAAGTAAGCCATCTGTTTCAATAGCGACAGACGAATCGGCTGATAATTCAACCGGCTTATCAAATGACATTCTGACCCGAACGGCATACCGACCATTTAACGATTGATGGGTTACCGTTCCGACCTTAAGACCAGCCAAACGAACATCTGCCCCATTCATTAATCCATCGGCTTTAGAAAAATAAGCGTATAAAACAAACTTTTCCCCCATATCTTGTACGACAGAACGAGAATGCACAAACGTCAGCAAGCTCATCAGTAAAATGCTGAGAACGATACCGGCAATAATTTCTTTTTGACTTTGTTTCATGTTGTATCCTTTTATGGATATTTGACTCAATTTAAGTGCTTTTGTCAAGCGTTCTTTATGTTTTTTTATTGACGAAAGCTGTTTTTTTCTTTAGCATACCTCTTATGAAATATATATTAACATTCATTTTTGGGGTTCTCTGTGCTATCAACGTACACGCCAATAACCTCTCCATCATTCGGGATAGCGAGGTGGAAGACGTTTTAACAGGGATGGCTCGGCGTATTTTCACTGCCGCCGGCCTTAATCCACAAAATGCCGAAATTGTCTTGGTCAATGATGACAGTATTAACGCCTTTGTGGCCGGGGGACAAACAATTTTTGTGCATTCCGGCTTAATCACACAGGCCAAAAGCCCCGATGAAGTTGCCTTTGTGTTATCACATGAAACCGGTCATATTGTTGGGGGGCATGTTATACGAGGAGCTCAGCAAATGAAATCCGCCCAAACAACGGCCCTGATTTCTACGGTATTAGGGGGATTGTTGGCTGTTGCAGGGGGCAGTCCGGAGGCAGGACTCGCCATTATGATGGGAACAAACTCTTCTGTTATGGGGTCATTTATGGCCTATCGTCAAAGTGAAGAAAGTGCCGCCGACAGAACGGCTGTGGATATCATGAAAAAAATAGGTTATTCCATGCAAGGATTTACCGATACGATGAAGGAATTACAACGTCAAGAGCGGTTAAGTCCATCCTATGACAGTGCTTATTGGCAAACACACCCCATGACACGGGACAGAATGCGGGATATTGAACGTTTTACTCAAAAGGCCGGTCCTTTAGCCCAAGATGAACAATTTGATTTAATGCGTGCAAAACTCATTGGTTTTTTATATCCATCTGAACAAACGCGCCATTTATACCAAGGAAATAGCTTAGCGGATAAATATGCCCAAGCAATTGCCCTGTATAAAGAGAATAAAATTATGGATAGTTTAAAGGCTATTGAAAGCCTGATTGCTTTACGTCCTAAAAATGCCTATTTTCATGAATTAAAAGGTCAGTTTTTATTTGAAACAGGTAAGTTAAATGAATCGGCCAAGGCCTATGAAACGGCGGTTCAATTAATGCCTAAAGCCCTTCTTATTCGTTTAGCCTTAGGGCAAGTATTAACCGAAAGTAATCATCCAGATGAGTTAAAAAAAGCCATTCTTCATTTATCTGAAGTGGTGGTTCAAGACCGCTTTATCCCTGGAGCTTGGCGATTGTTGGCTATCGCCTATGGCAAAACAAATAACATGCCAATGGCCGATTATGCAATGGCGGAATTTTATATATTGACCGGCAAACAAGAAGAAGCCATCAAAATGGCCAAACGAGCCATAGATAAACTCCCCACTGACACAACGGCTCATCAACATTTACAAGATATTTTGGAGCTAACCAATACCAAACCAACCAATACTAAAGAATTGGAACTATAATATTTTTACTGATATCTTAAGGCATCAATCGGGTCTAACTTCATCGCTTTAATGGCGGGCATTAAACCGGACACAACCCCAACCACAACCGCAACGGATACTGAAATAATCACTGACCAAATGGAAATTGGCACTGCTTTATCCACAACGGCTCCCGCAATTTGAGATAAAATAACGCCCAGCACCATACCAATAAAACTGCCCATAAACGATATCATGACCGATTCAGTTAAAAATTGGAACATAATCCATTTGTTTGGAGCGCCTAACGCTTTACGAGTACCAATTTCTCGGGTCCGTTCCGTGACAGACACCAACATCATATTCATAATACCTATACTACCGACAATTAAGGAAATAGAGGCAATTGAGGCAAGTAAAATAGATAAAATCATACCAATACTGCGCACCTTATCCACCATATCCGTCATTAACCGAACGGTAAAGTCATTGGCCACTCCGTCTTTTAAGCGATGTCTGGCTCGCAGCTGATATTCAATACGATTAGCTACAGATTCCATTTTATCTTCCTCGGTTACTTTCACAAAAGCGATATCGGAATAAGTGGGACGATAAGACCCCCGTAACCTTCGGCGTAACGTCGTTGCCGGTGTTAAGATGATATTGTCTTGGTCATTACCCATCAACCCATCGCCCTTTTCCTTAAGCGTTCCGATAACCGTAAACGGATGCCCCTTTAAACGCATGACCTTGCCGATTGGATCTTGCATACCAAACAGCTCATTCACAACCGTTTGCCCAATCACAATATAGGGCTTACCCGTTTTTAAATCGTGTTCGGTGAACATAGCGCCATCTTCAATTTCCCAATTCCCGATATCCAGATAATCGGGCGTAGTACCGGCTACACTCACACCATAGTTATTGGATCCATATACGGCTTGGACGGCGGCATTCACAATATAGGATGTATTTTCCACGTCTTTTAAAGATTTCAAAGAATTCACATCATCAAAACTGACACTGGGACGCCCTCGCCCACCACGAACACCACCGGTAACGGTTTCACCCGGGCCAATGATAATGAGGTTTGTTCCCATCGCATCAAATGTTTTGGTAATTTCGTTTTGTACCGTTTGACCGGCAGCCACCATTAACACCACAGCCGCCACACCAATCATAATCCCCAGCATTGTCAAAAATGTCCGCATTTTATAGGCGGTCATAGAAATCCAAGCTTCCCGTATAATTTGCCCTATCATTTTTTGTCCTTACCATAATCGGCTCTGGGGCCATCATAGACCTTACATCCATCATCAATTTTTATCATTCGTTTTGCATAATCGGCAACATCATCTTCGTGTGTTACTAAAACAATTGTGATACCTTGTTTATTTAAATCCGTAAATAAATGCATAATTTCATCAGACGTTTTACTGTCCAAGTTTCCCGTCGGTTCATCTGCAAAAATAATTTCGGGATTATTAATCAAAGCCCTCGCAATTGCTACACGTTGTTGCATACCACCCGAAATTTGAGTCGGCAGCCTATCCTCATATCCCGTCAGCTGCACCCGCTCCAACATTTGAACGGCCCGTTTATAGCGTTCTTTTTCCGAAACACCTTGATAAATCAATGGCAACGATACATTATCGGCAATCGTACGTTTCATCAGTAAATTAAAGTTTTGGAATACAAAGCCTATTTTTTGTCCCCGAATATGCGCCAAATCACTGTCCGTTTTATCGGATACAGCCTGCCCAACCAGTTTATAAACACCGCTGGTAGATCTATCCAAACAACCTAAAATATTCATCAGCGTTGATTTACCGGATCCGGAATGTCCCATAATCGCCACAAATTCGCCGTGATTAACCGCGAATGATACATTTTTAAGGACAGATTGACTCATCCCCCCAGGCATAAAATAAGTTTTACACAGGTCTTTGACCTCAATAACGGGACTATTTTTATCCACCATTACTATTTCCTTCTTTTTTGGATAAATTCGGTAATGACTTTATCACCGGCTTTTAATCCGCTTTGCACTTCAATCCAAGAAGTATCAATCAAACCCTTTTCAAACACGACAGGTACAACTTTACCATTGTTAAATTGGTAAATAACAGCCTCACCCATTTTTAAATCAATTTTATTTTTATCCATAAACTGACGCACGGTCGCATTGGGTTTAAATTGCAAAGCCGATGTCGGAATACGCAAAACATCCGGTTTATTTTCAATCACAATATTCACAAAAGCTGTCATCCCCGGCAGTAATTTACGAGAAGAGTTATCTACCTCAATCACGACCGTGTACATAACGACATTAGATTCCACCGTTGGTGATAAGCGTACTTGACGCACAGCCCCATGAAACGTATCGTTTGGATAAGCATCCACCGTAAAGGTAACCGGCATATCCGGCACAATCATACCGATATCGGCCTCGGCAATGCTGGCTTCAATTTGCATTTTACTTAAATCTTCGGCAATCGTGAACAAGGTTGGTGTTTGTAAAGAAGCGGCCACCGTTTGCCCTTCTTCCACCTCTTTGGAAATAACGGTACCGGACACTGGCGACACAATTGTAGCATACCCATAATTGCGTTCAGCTTTATTATAGGCAGCTATGGCAGACAACTCTTGAGCTTCGGCTGAAGCAAAGTTAACTTCGGCATCTTCTAAATCGGCCTTCGCAATTAATTTATCCTTATACAATTTTTGAAAACGTTCATAGTTCAGTTTGGCCACTTTTAACTTAGCCTTTGCCAAATCCAATTGCGCCTTTGCATCATTTTTATTTTCTTGCAACACAGCCGTATCCAATTTGGCAAGCAACTGGTCTTTTTGCACTTCATCATTATAATCCACCAAAACTTGCTCAATAATGCCGGAAACTTGTGTCCCGACACTGACCGTATTGACCGGTTGAATTTTACCGGAGGCCGAAACTTGTTGAACCACTGGCCCATTAGACAGCGTAATCATTTCAAAATCTTGAGGCGTTAAGCCTTTCGTTCCCCCTGAAAAATGCATATAACCGCCGATACCGGCCGCCACGACTAATCCACCAATAATAAGCGTTTTTATTTTCATCTTAATTATACCTTCCGATTGCACGATAGAGTTTTGCTTTTTGTGTTAAAACCGAATAAAATGACACAATACTTTCTTTGCGAGAATTTGCGAGTTGAGATTCAGCCGTCAACAAATTTAAAATACTGCCCTTGCCCACTTTATACATAGCAAAAGCAACTTTTTGATTTTCTTTGGCACTTTCCAACACCGTCAAACTGATTTTATGGGAAGACACAGCCGTTTGATAATCTTGATAGGCCGTCCACACCTCATTTTTCACCGTATCTTCCGTATCGGCGACCACGGCTTCGGCCTGACGTGTTTGATATTTGGCCTTAGAAATTTTATACGTATCCGAAAAACCGGTAAATAATGGCACAGATAAACTTAACCCCACATTCGTTGAATACGTGTAAGGATTAGAGGTATGCCAATTATCACGATATCCGATACCGGCCCCAACCGAAATAGACGGCATAGCACCGGCAAAGACAACATCTTCATTATATTTTGCGGCCTCTAAGGTGCTTTTATCGGCACGTAAATCAGGCCGTTGTTTTAACGCAATTTCAATTAATTCAGAGACCGGTTTTTTAACCTCTAAATCCAAATGTTCGCTTTTGGGTTTGGGTCTGGCCAAATCAAAGGCTGTTTCGGGTGGTAAATTTAATAATTGAGCCAAATTTCCCATCCCTGTTTTAACGGCATTTTCGGCTTGAATAACGGCTAATTTTGAATTTTCATAACTGGTTTGCGCCAACAATTTATCACTAGCCGAAACCAACCCTAATTCATACCGACGTTTTGTTTCATCATATGATTTTTTATAGGATTCTTCTGCCGTTTTAGAACTGACCAAAACCGCTTTAGCCCCTTGCACATCATAGTATGCCTGACTGACCGAAAATACTAAATTTTGTAAAGAACTGTTATAAGAAAATTCAGCCGCATCCAAATACGCTTTAGTTTGCTCAGTTTTTGCCGAACGCCCGCCAAAATCATACAGCAACCATTGTAATGCCACATTGGCGGAATACGGATCCGTTTCGGCCGAGGCGTTTTTCTCCACCTTACCATATTCCTTACTGACAGAAACAGATCCGCTGACAGACGGTAAATAATTAGACTTTACTTGTCCCACATCACTTTCGGCTGTTTTTACGGCCATATATGAACGATTTAATGACGGATTATTGCAAATACCGATTTGAATTAAATCCGCCAACTCCAATTTTTTTTGACCAATTTGGGTATCCAAACACCCTTCTGGTGCTTTGGCAGAATACACAGAAAATGGATCAAAACCAGCTTGAGCTTGTACTGCCAACCCCAAAAAACAAACCCCAATTAAAAAATATGTTTTCATTTTCTTTCCTTTTTGATATAGTGTAAGTATATACATCAAAAATCGTCTTTGCAACATTTTTTTATAGGCAAAATAATGAAATTTTTATTACTGGTACTGTCTTGTTTTTTTACATTTACCTTAAGGGCCGAAACCGCCGTTTATTTCACCCCCTCAAACGCCTGTGAAAATAACATCATCCAATTATTGAATAATGCCGAACAACAAATTGATATCGCTGTATATTCTATTACTAACAAGAACATAACAAACGCCATAAAGGATGCCCATAAACGAGGCATCAAAATACGCATTTTAACCGACAAAACCCAAGCGTCAAATAAATCGGCCAAAGCTTCGGAATTATACAATGCAGGCCTTAATATCAAAGTCCATACCAAACACCGAATTGAGCATAACAAATTTGTGGTTGTAGATGGCAAAGCCGTTATGACCGGCTCGTACAACTGGACTTCCTCAGCCACCTTAAAAAATTCCGAAAATTGTCTTAAAATTTGGAACGATGATAAAACCGTATCCGATTATCAAAAACGCTTTGAATACCTATGGGAAGTTAATTCAAAAGAAAAATCCGATTTGTGGTTTGAATTAAAAGCCATTAAAGATATGGCAAAAAAGATAAAAAAATAAAAAAAAGACTTGTTATTTTATCCGGTTTCTATTATAAATAGAACTTAAGTTTAAAGGAGAAAAAAATGACAAGTCCATTAGAAAAAATTAAAAAAAAGCTGGAACAGTTATCTAAAATACAACAAAATGCTCAAGACAAGAAAATTTTATGGGAAGAAATGAAAATATTGTCCGCAAAAGCGTTTGATTTGCAAGATGAAATCACTAAAGATTTAGAAGAATTAGAACAAACCGAAACAGATTTAGTAAAATTACAATCCGTTTTTGATACCCGTGAAATGGTATGGGATATTATTGCCAAAATCGCCACCCGGGAATTAGAGGTTAAAGAAAAAGCCACCAAAGGCCATAAAAAAGCTCACGAAAAAACTCCGGCAAAACACGAATGCGGATGTCATCATCACGAAGGTGAGTGTTCTTGTCATGACCATTCTTCATGCGAACATGACCACACTGAATGTTGTTGTCATCATACCAAACATTAAGGAGCCAGCATGACAGAACAAGATTTAACAACATTATCCTTTGAACAAGCGATGGAAGAATTAGAGCTGGTTGTCCGTTCGTTAGAAACCGGAAAAATCAAATTAGATGATGCCGTATCTGCCTATGAAAAAGGGGTAAAGCTTAAACAAATTTGTGAAGAAAAATTGGCTCAAGCCAAAGCCAAAATTGATATTTTGGTTTTAGATAAAAACAACACACCGGTCAAAATGGAATCTTTTGATGACAAACTTGAAAGCTAAACTGGACGAGACAAGGACTCTTGTTGATACGCATTTAAATACGTTATTACCTTTACCGAGTGGTAAAGAGTGCCGAGTTGTTGAAGCAATGCGGTATTCCATTTTAGGAGGCGGGAAAGCCCTCAGACCATTTTTAATTTTAACCGTTTCGGATATGTTGGGTATTCACAAAAACGATGCCTTGCAAGTTGCCTGCGCCTTAGAAATGGTGCATACTTATTCATTGATACATGATGATTTACCAGCAATGGATAATG
>JAFXFY010000025.1 GCA_017513365.1 Alphaproteobacteria bacterium
TCCGATGACTCTCAAGGGGCTATGCGACAAATTGGTCAAGCGTTATGGCAATTGGATAAAATTAATGTGCTGTCGGATGGGGAATTTAATGACATTTTTACGTTGGCCGAGCAGTCTGAGTCGGCTTTGGCGGACGCAACGGCTGGTTTAGAACGGGCAATGCAAAATTGGGGAGATGTGTCCCAATTACCCCAGATTGATGACAGGTTATTTGCCTTAAAAGATATGGCCAGAAAACACCATGTTTCTGTTGCTGACTTAAATGGGTTATTGGCGGACTTTGAACAAAAGTTGGCAACATTGGAAAATGGGCATAATGAAATTGCCGCTTTACAAAAGGATGAAGAAAACGCGCGGTTGACTTATATTGAATGTGCTCAAAAATTATCGGCTGAACGATTAAAAACGGCTAAAAAATTAGATGGAGCGGTAGCTGCTGAATTACCGGCACTGAAATTATCCAAGGCATCGTTTTTAACGCAAATTCAAGAAGTGCCACCACATGAATGGAATGAACACGGTATGGATAAGGTGGTCTTTATGGTGTCAACGAATACCGGTGTGCCGTTTGCTCCGATTCATAAAGTTGCCTCGGGGGGGGAATTATCTCGTTTTATGTTGGCATTAAAGGTTAATTTAGCTGCCTCTGAACGGCTCAGTACATTAGTGTTTGATGAGGTTGATACCGGTATCGGTGGGGCCACGGCGGCAGCGGTTGGTGAAAGATTGGCTAAGTTGGCTGATGAATGCCAAGTATTGGTGGTAACGCATTCACCTCAGGTGGCGGCATTTGGAGCATATCACTATGTGGTGGGTAAATCCGAGCAAAACAAAACGGTTATCACATATGTAAAATGTATTGAAAATGATGACCGTCTAATGGAAGTGGCTCGGATGTTATCAGGGGCCGAAATTACCGAATCAGGCAAACAAATGGCACAGGAGTTATTGACAAAATCATGCAAAAAGAATTAGCGCATTTAACCGATTTAGAGGCCGCCGCCGAACTGGCTCAGTTATCCAAACGCCTTAAGGAATTGGAAATAGCTTATCACACATATGATGCGCCATTGGTCAGTGATGCCGAGTATGACGTTTTAAAGCGACGCAATGAAGAATTAGAGCGGTTATTCCCCCATTTAATACGATCTGATTCACCTAGTTTGCGAGTCGGTGGTGCTGTGGCAGAGGGTTTTCAAAAAATAACGCATAAAGTGCCGATGTTATCACTTGGGAATATTTTTGAAGTCGCAGAAATTGCCGATTTTGTGGATAAAATTCGTCGTTTTTTGGGATTGCCCGATACACAGGAAATTGAATTTGTTGCAGAACCCAAAATTGATGGCCTGTCTTACAGTGCGATGTATCATAATGGTATTTTTGAAACTGGGGCAACACGGGGGGATGGAACCGTTGGGGAAGATATTACTGCTAATTTGAAAACCATTGATCAATTGCCAAAACGTTTTTCGGAGTCAGATAATTTGTTTGCTCATCCTGTTCCAAAGTGGTTGGATGTACGAGGGGAAGTATATATGTCTAAATCCGATTTTTTGGCTTTGAATAGCGAAGCTGAAAAAATGGGAAAAAAACTGTTTGCAAATCCCAGAAATGCGGCAGCCGGTTCTCTCAGACAATTAGATGCTGCCGTTACGGCAACACGCAAACTCAGTTTGTTCAGCTATGCTTATGGTTTTTTAGAGGGGCAAAAATGGTCTTCTCATTGGGATTTTTTAACCTCTTTAAAGGGGTGGGGATTTCCAGTTAGTCCCGATATTAAATTATGCAAAAATGCTCAGGAATTGGCTGATTATTACACCGATATGATGGCCAAACGGGCGGATTTACCCTATGATATTGATGGGGTGGTGTATAAGGTCAATGATTATGCGTTGCAAGAACGATTGGGATTTATTACCCGATCTCCCAGATGGGCAATTGCTCATAAATTTCCGGCGGAACAAGCTATTACACGGCTTAATGCTATTCGGATACAAGTTGGTCGGACAGGGGCTTTGACACCGGTGGCTGATGTGGAACCTATCAATGTTGGTGGTGTGATTGTTAAACATGCAACGCTACATAATGCCGATGAAATTGCCCGAAAAGATATTCGTGAAGGGGATATGGTCGTGATACAACGGGCCGGTGATGTGATACCGCAAATTGTTGACGTATTAACGGATAAACGACCGGAAAATTCAAGACCATTTGATTTCCCAACGGTATGCCCGATTTGTGGAGCAACTGCGGTGAAAGAGGGTGATGATGCGATTACCTATTGTACCGGTGGCTTAGGGTGTCCGGCTCAGGCATTGGAAAGTTTAAAACATTTCGTGTCAAAATCGGCGTTAGATATTGATGGGCTTGGAGCTAAAAATATTGAATTGTTTTTTGAACTTGGATGGATAAAAACAGCCGCTGATTTATTTGACCTGCCTCAAAAATATGCAGATGAATTGCGTATGCGTGACGGATGGGGGCCAAAGTCCGTAGAGAATTTAACCGAAGCATTAAATAAAGCCAAAAGTGGTGTGGCCTTAGATCGGTTTATTTATGCTCTTGGTATTCGTGAAGTGGGTGAAGCAACGGCTCGGTTATTTGCTAAAACTTTTGGGGTATGGGATGTGTTTTTTGAGGCCGTTCGGAGCGAAAACGCCTTTGACGTGTTGCAACATATTGAGGGTGTCGGACCGATTATGGCACAGTATGTTGTGGATTTTTTTGCCGAAAGTCATAATTTAACACAAATTCATCGGTTGGTGGATATTGTACAAGTAATGCCTTATGAAAAAGACGAAGAAAAACAAACCTTTTTGTCCGGTAAAACGGTTGTTTTTACGGGTACCTTGACCACAATGACACGAGCAGAAGCTAAAGCTAAGGCGGTATCTGCCGGCGCAAAGGTATCAGGGAGTGTATCGGCTAAAACGGATTTTGTTGTGGCAGGGGAGTCTGCAGGCAGTAAGTTAAAACAAGCGCAAAATTTGGGTGTTCGTGTTTTATCCGAAAAAGAATTTCATCAAGTACTTGACGAAGGCTTTAATTATCAGTATGATGAAATCTAAGTGATAATAAGGGGATGTCAGAATGAATTACGATCCAAATGATTTATTGAGTCAGATTTCAGCTCAAGATGAAGTGGTGGAAGATACACCGAAAAAGAAAAAACATCGGTCTATTTCAATTGATTTTGCCGTTTTTTTTATGAAATTAACGTTTGCGTTTGATGAGGTAAAACGCAAATATAATTTCTTATTTTCTTTCTTGGGGTGGTTGTGGGCCGTTTTTATGGTTTTAGTCTATATCGGTGGTTTGGCCATGCTTGGTTTGTTAGGATATAGCTATCTGACTTTTCCGGATAAAGTACACAACGCATTGATAACACAAGGAATTGTTACAAAAGGATATGAAGTTGAAAATATGTCTTTGTCTAGAATTGAACTGAAAAATTTAGAGGATAAAGACGGTACTTATTCCATTAAAAAAATGGTTATTCATTCAACGTTTGCTGATTTTATACGAGGACGAGTTAAATCGGTTGAATTGGATGGTGTTAAAGTTAAGGTTAGTGAAACTGAAAAAGGATTAAATTTGGGTAAATTACCCGAAGCCTTGATTACGCTGAATCAAAATCCTGCGTTGCACCGTATTAAAGTTAATAATTTGCAGATAAATAATGCCGAATTGTCGGTAAATGGTAAGAATTTTGTTATCCCTGTTTCTTTCCATTTAACGGGGATATATTCTCATGAATCTAAAATTACAATGACTTTATTTACCCGTAAAGATGCCGTTAAAATGGATGGTGTGCTTTCTATTACGGGAACGGCTCAAAAAATGGAATTTGCTTTAAAAATTAATAATGGCACATTAGAATTGCCGGGGCGGACACCGGAAAACATCTCCGGTGAAATCAACCTTTCTACTCAAAAAATGGAACTAACTAAGGTCAGTGGGCATTTAAAGTTGTCTTATGGTAAAAATTTAAAAGAGTTGAATGTGTCCATGAACAGTGGTAAAGGGGGCTATGCCGGTAATGTATCAATCGGTATTACACAAGGTAATTTAAATGGTCAAGATGTACAATCTCATTTGGCGGTAGATTTTTCCGAATTAAATTTTGAGTCGTTGTATCGGTTTACCACGAAAAAACCTTTAAAAGTGAAAATGCGTTCTTTTAAATTGCCACGATTTGATTTGGCAAATTTAACGGCGACTTTAAATGGAACATTAACATGCGACAGATTGGATTGTTCGTATCAAGTCAGCTCAGCATCACCTGTTTTTATAAAAGAAATTAATGCAGTATTTGAAGGAGAAACGATAAAATCAACGGAAGAATTTAATTTTACATTGGTGCCGAATAAAAAAACGTCTTTGTCTTATAAAAATGGCGAGTTTAATTATGATTTAAAAGTTCAAAATGTGTTGTTTTCTGGTTATCGAAATATGTCCTCTATGCCGATATCATTATCTGCTTCGGCCGCTGAGGTATTAGGGGCTTACTATACAAATGGCAAACCTCAACATATGAAAATCAGTGCCCAAAAAATGAATATTTCTACACCGGAAATTCGGTTGTCAAATGCATCATTTAAACGGGATGATATGTTTAATGAATCCTCTAAACTCAGTTGGACGGCAGACGAAGCTGAAATTTTGCAAAATGATGTATTAAAAACACCATTTAAGGTATCCTTGGAAAAAACAGGGGCCGGTTTGGAAACTAAAGCGAATATCGTTATTGATAATGTTATCAATATCTCGTTTGCGGGTGTTTCACGGTTATTAACAGGCGAATTTAATGGTAATTTGTATGTCAAAGAGTTTGATTTAGCTAAATTAAAAACGCCACTTTCTGATATGTCATCATTATTTGTTAATGGTATGACAAATTTATCCGGCAAGGTGGCTTTGGTTGGTCGGATTTATTTTAAGAACAGTAAACAAATTGCCGGTCCGATGTTAGTGTCATTAAAAGTTGTCGGGTTTTCAAAAGGTGATACTAAAGTATCCGGATTAAATACGGTTCTATCCTTACAAACATTGGTTCCGTTGGTAACAGCCGCTAATCAAAGTATCTTTATTTCAGATATTTCCGGTACCTTACCAATTCAAAATGTACTGGCAGATATTAAATTAGATAGCCAATTTTTAAGAGTATCTTCGGCTCAAATGGCATTAGGGGGGATGACCTTAACGGCAGATTCAGTTATATTGCCGTTAAAAGCTAATTCATCTTTGTTAAACTTTAAAAATTTGGCTGTTAATTTATCCGATTTAGTACCGTATGTGAATTTATCTGGTGCTAAGGTATCTGGTAAGGGGAGCATGCAGGTATCATTAGAAATGAAAGATGATAAAATCTTGATAAAAGATGGGGAATTTAAAGTATTAAATGCCGATGTGTCATTAAACGATGCGGATAAGGCACTTAAGTCATATTTTGAAAATGCGTCTTCTTATGTTATTCGCAGTGGTAATATCTTTATAGATTCGGAAGAGGCCGATAATACGTTGAATTTAAGTTTGTCATTAGATGGGCGTGTGCAACCGTCTGCTAAGATGAAAAATGTTCGCAAACAATTAAATCAAAA